>JAATGW010000597.1 GCA_015654495.1 Chitinophagales bacterium | reverse complement strand
GTTACAAAATGACAGTACAATTTATTCCGCTGTCTCAGGCATCAATTACAGGCCTTCACTTAAAGTAAAACTTTATCCTAACCCGGCCCGTGAAGAAATTTTTTTATTTTTTTATGATTTAAGCAGCAGAACGACTTACAGAATTGTCCGGAGTAATGGATCGGTTGTTAAAATGGAAACAGTTGTAAAAGAAAAAACAACCAGAATTCCGATCCATGACCTTGCAAACGGATATTATTCAGTTATTGTTCAATATAGAAATGAGTTGATAGCCCTGGCATTTCTCAAATATTAGATCTTGTAACCAAAACCAACTGCAATCAACTCCGCCCCTGGTCAATCCAGGGGTTTTTTATTTTAGAAAATCATCATTTTTTTTGTGGAGAATTAAGTGGCCTGCATCTGAATAGAAAAGGCACTCATGAAGAAAGGAATATTATTTCTTGCCCTGATAGGAACAACGGCAATACTGCTAAGCCAGGCAATTCCACCCGCAAATTCGAAACGTTTAAATAAGGAACACAGAGAGATAAAACCGCCCCCACCTCCACAGGCCCCGGCACCTCCGCCGCCGCCCTCAGACATGGAAAAACCTGAAAATGTTTTGCCTCCAAAACCCCCGACTCCACCTGTTCCGCCTCCACCACCTCCACCGGTTCCGGAATATTGATGTGTGACGTTAAACGTTGAACGTTCAACTTCCTCAAGGCTGTTCCCTCTTGCCTTTTGCCTCTTGCCTTTTGCCTGTACTAAACTGAAAAACTTTCCCCGCATGCGCAGGTGCGTGAAGCATTAGGATTTACAAAATGAAATCCTTTTCCATTAAGACCATCAGAGTAGTCGAGCATGGTATTGAAGAGATATAAAACACTTTTCATATCGGTTACGATCTTCACGCCTTTATCGTTGAAGACCTGGTCTGTTGGTTTGGAAGTATTATCGAAATCCATTTTATAACTGAGGCCGGAACAACCACCGCTTACGACACTTACACGGACAAAATAATCATTGCCCTTTCCGTCTTCATTAAGGAGGAGGCTCACTTTTTCCTTTGCCTTTTCGCTTATGAAAATACCCTGACCAGTTTCACCAAAATTCATATTCATATTTTTTCAAAACGGATTCAACCCGTTTTAGTTGTCAATTCAATCTCTGAAATTACGATTTATCCTGTTTATCTGCAATCCCGGTCACTTCCCCGGGGGATATCAGTGCCGCAGGATGAAACCAATCCGGCTGGTCCGACCCGGCATTAAGCAGGCTTTTGTAATCGGGATACTGTTCAGTCCTCACTTTTTTAAGCGCATTTTTAACAATCTCTATAGACCTGGTTATCTCCTCAACTGTAGTGAAGCGCCCTAAGCTAAAGCGGATAGAAGCCTCGGCGGCCGATTTCCCCAATCCCATACCCAGTAAAACGTGTGATGGCTCAGTTGAAGCTGATGAGCAGGCAGCTCCTGAGGAAACTGCCAGTTCCTGGTTTATTTCCGCAAGTAATTTTTTACCATCAGTAAATCTGAAGCATAGATTGGTTACAGTAACTAATCTTTTCCGTTGCGACCCGTTTATGAAAACTTCGTCCTCTTCCAGTAATGCATTCTCCAGCCGGTTACGCAACAATCCAATTCTTCTGTTTTCTTCCTGCTGAATTGCCCGGTATCTTTTTATCGCTTCACCAAAGCCTGCAATCCCTGGTACATTCAAGGTACCGCTTCGCAAACCCCGTTCCTGGCCCCCGCCATCCATCTGAGCTACCAGTTTTACACGCGGATCTTTTCTTCTGATATAAAGAGCGCCAACTCCTTTTGGTCCATAAATTTTATGGGCTGAAAAGGACAGCAAGCCGGCTCCTGCCGTTTGTGCATTGATCTTAAGTTTACCCAAAGCCTGCGTGGCGTCACTAAAAAAAATTACATCCCGCCCCCTTGCGATCTGTACAAGTGAATCCATATCCTGAATCACACCGGTCTCGTTGTTTGCCCACATCAATGCAATCAGGATGGTATCTTTTCTAATAGCCGATTCCAGTTGATCCGCACTGATAATACCTTCTGCGCCAGGTTCGAGATAAGTAATTTCATAGCCTTTTTTCTGAAGGCTTTCACAGCAATCCAATACAGATGAATGTTCAGATCTGGCAGTAATAATATGTTTCCCTTTGAACGCATACATTTCGGCAACGCCTTTAATGGCAAGATTTACACTTTCGGTTGCTCCCGAAGTAAAAATGATTTCTTCAGGATCTGCATTTATGAAAGATGCCAGCTGCTGCCGCGCATTCTTTACAAAATCCGCAGCCTGCAAACCATAAAGGTGCTGCCTGCTGGAAGCATTCCCGAACATATCACCCAATAATGGCACAATTACCCTGACCACTTCGGGATCGCAAGGCGTTGTTGAATGATCATCCAGATATATCGGGCGCGTATTATCCATAATGACAATCAAATACAACAATACAACAACGCTGAATTGATGTTAATTTAGGTACAGAACCAAATACTGCAACCATGCT
>JAATGW010000531.1 GCA_015654495.1 Chitinophagales bacterium | reverse complement strand
TAAAATAAGTTATAATGATGCATTTTTACTGCGTTCACCAATACGTTTATCTAAGGTGAATGCTGTCTGTAGTTCATGCTATATGATATCTTACTTGTTTTTAGTTCATTCAAAAACATAAAAAACGAAGTGGCCTGCACCTGATTGCCCAGAAAACATACTTCAAGAATCCGGACCTCTCCGGTTCTGAAACTCACATGGTTAGCCATACCATACTCGATATGTCCAGCGTTTTCGGTATAGAACCCAAAGGGCGACTGGCTATAAAAAGAGTGATAATAAAATTCCAGATCAGTAATTTCAGCATACCGATAAAATGCCGACCTGATTTCAATCCCCTGATCATTAAAATTTATCATTTTATCATCTACTTCAATAACTGCCTTTTCCTTACTTGCTATCGCGCCGATCAATGCAATTACAATTCCACCTATAGAGAGAATCAGCGCAATAGTCTCCAAAGGCGGAAATGCAAAGAATAATATAGAGATAAAAAACAGGCCAACACCTGTCAGACCAATACTTAGCGAACGGGAACTATTTGCCTTTATTAAGTATGCCCTGAACTCCATTAAACAGGTATAAAAAAAAATTTCATTCGGTAAGAATTCATGTTCCGCAATCCGCGTATGCAATAACCAATAGTAACAAATGGTCTGATCTCAATCTATTAATTTTTCCATGTCTTGTTAATGCTCCCTTCTATCTATCCACTTCTGAGATTTTATTAAGGACATCAATCTTAAAGATAATTAGTGAACTATCTAAATCTTTTTGCAATTTCATTTCCTCATTTTCTGTTATCAGTTTGTAGTTACTTAGTATTGAAATAAATCTGGAACTCTTATTTATCAAACTTAATTCTTCCTCGTCGCCCAACATTAAAAAAAAAATCCTTCCGGAGAAGGATATAGATTCATTTTCAGCGCTTCACGTACTGTGGATTTATTCTCAAGTATTGAAGCCTGAATTTTCGGAGGAAAATCCTGAACAAACGCGTTTCGCAAAATCGAAATAATAGAATCTTTGACGTAAGAATTGTCATCGACCGCATATAAATAGGACATTTCTTTTTCAGTAAGCAAACTGTATTGCCGTAAACGGTCGCGAAAGGAAGCGAAATTAAATTTCCTGCTATCCTTAGCTGTACAGGAAATAACAACAGAAACAATCAATATCAGAATCAGTCTCATGTTTCGAAAAAGCATTAAGGATCTTATACAACACGGCTATTTTCCTTTCCTCTGCGGGAATCCATGGCCTGGTTAAAATAATACAATCTTAAAACTAAAAAGCGAAAAGATTGAGGCTGTTGCCAACATGAATAGAATGGATTTTGCCCTCAGCATTTAGTCAAAGCTTAGCGATCCCCTTATTTCGGTTTAAATTCATCGTCAACAATCTTTACCAATTCCACCTTTTCTGCATTTATAATTATTACGACGGGCAAACCCTCATACTCAGTTACCAGCCTCAAAGGAACAGATTTAGTGATCGGATAGATCTGGTAGTTAGCATAGGATCTGTATTTCTTAAAATGTTCGGGATTCACATATAATTGAGAAGAATAAAAAATTGTCCTCTTCATTATGCTCTTGTCCGGGAAGGTCTGAATCTCAACCTGGATAGCATCGCAGATATAACCGCAGATTTTATCTGCATTCCTCGTTATCTTATATGAAATCAGACTATCCGCTTTTTTAAATACGTCGATTGTTTGCAGCGTGTCACTGCTACCATACTTGTCAACAACAATTCCGGTTTGGGAATCCCATAATTCATACTGAAAATCTGACCCATAAGACCTCCAAAGAAATTTTCCGGTTTTATAGGAATATATACTGGATGCACCAAGACTCTTTACCAGTTCAAGTGAATCAATTACAGATTGTTTAATTATAAAAGTATTTTTATAATGTTTCCTTCCTTCAAACTCCTTCGGTGGTGATTGTGCAAAGGAACAGCTGAAGTAAAATATGAAATATGTAGTTGTAAAGGCTTTTTTCATATGAGGAGCCGGTCATCAGAGATCCGGCATTATAAACCTGACTTGCCTGATTTTCTAACCCAATAACTTAAAATGACATAAAGAATCAGAGCATATAGGAGCGATAAGTTTGTCGTCATTGGCCTGTTCGGATCACCTGTAGAAATATGGAGAAGTTCGGCAACCGTTCCTCCACCAAGCAAACTTATAACAACCCTGATCCAGGTAACTTTTATGTACTTCATTAAGTGTTCTCAATTTAATATTTGAGTGAGCTAATTCCTTCGCCCGCAATACAAATTATTTTCTTTTTCTTCCTTGCAGCTTCTCCCCCTTTTTTACCCTGGTTGCTGAAGTATGCCTATCTGAATGTACGATAAAATTAAAGTACCCTTATTTTTAAACAACCGGGAATTACTGATAAAAATTTAAACTGCAAGCACAGGTATAGAAAGAAGACATCTGAAACTACTATCTTCTATACATTTCAAATTCAAAACGG
>JAATGW010000432.1 GCA_015654495.1 Chitinophagales bacterium | reverse complement strand
GCACCGGAAGTAGAAAGGTTGATCACATTTCCGCTTGAACAATCAACTACAAGTATTCCCGGAGTAAGAGAAATGAGATCCATTTCCCGATTTGGTCTTTCTGTACTTACCATTGTTTTCGACGATGCAACCGATATCTACTGGGCCCGGCAACAGGTTAGTGAAAGGATGTCTATGGCGAAAGAACAGATTCCTTATGAAGCTGGCATACCCGGTCTGGCACCGGCAACTACCGGGCTTGGCGAGATATATCAGTATGTTATTCGTCCTGCAAAAGGTTATGAAGGGAAATATGATCTCGTGGAACTCAGGTCTGTTCAGGACTGGATAGTGAGAAGACAATTACTGGGAACCCCCGGAGTAGCTGATATCAGCAGCTTTGGTGGTCACCTTAAGCAATATGAAGTAGCTGTAAACCCGGACCGTCTGAAAAGTATGCAGGTATCCATTGCTGATATCTTTAACGCACTTGAAAAGAATAATGAGAACTCAGGCGGCGCCTATATTGAAAAAGGACAGTCAGCATTATTTATCCGCACGGAGGGCCTTGCTGCCAGCCTGGATCAGATAGAAAAAATTGTTGTCCGCTATACGGATACTGGCCTGCCGGTAACTATAAGAGATGTTGCTGAGGTCAGAATCGGGCATGCAATCCGGTATGGCGCACTTACTTATAAAGATGAAGGTGAGGTGGCCGGCGCAGTTGTTTTAATGTTGAAAGGTGCAAATTCGTCAAAAGTTATTACCGATGTTAAAAAAAGAATAGAAGAGATCCGCAAGACTCTTCCGGAAGGCATTGTATTGGAAACTTTTTACGACCGCACAAAAATGGTCGATAATTCGATACGGACTGTCACTAACAATTTGATCGAAGGAGCGCTGATCGTAATCTTCGTTCTGGTAATTTTTCTTGGAAATTTCCGCGCGGGACTGATAGTGGCTTCCGTAATTCCCTTGTCCATGCTTTTTGCCGTAATACTCATGAATTTTTTTGGAGTAAGCGGAAACCTGATGAGCCTTGGAGCACTTGATTTCGGGTTAATTGTGGATGGTGCAGTAATCATTGTAGAGGCAGTTTTGCATCGGCTTACAAATACCGGCCGGCTACAAAATGGCCCTGGTTTCAGCAGGGAAGAAATGAATGCTGAAGTTGAACATTCAGCAGGAAAAATGATGAATGCCGCTGTGTTTGGTCAGATCATAATCCTGATTGTTTATCTGCCCATTCTTACCCTTACAGGGATTGAGGGTAAAATGTTCCGGCCGATGGCGCAGACAGTTTCATTTGCATTGATCGGCGCATTCCTGCTTTCTGTTACTTATGTTCCGATGATGTCATCACTATTTATCAGCAGGACCATTTCTACCAAACAAAGTTTTGCCGATCGTTTGATGAAAAAAATACAGGCGGCATATATCCGCTTGCTGAACAAATCGCTCGCGTTTCCCAAAACTGTTATCCTCATCGCTGTTGTTTTATTTATTTTCTCAGCAATTATACTTAACCGTTTGGGCGGAGAATTTATTCCCGAAATGGAAGAAGGTGATTTTGCAGTGGATGCCAGACTTATCACCGGAACTTCACTTACCGAAACAATAAAGACAACTCAGAAAGCAGTTGCCATTCTGCAAAAGAATTTTCCCGAAGTAGAAAAAGTAGTGACCCGGATTGGCGCCAGCGAAATTCCAACAGACCCGATGCCTATTGAGATGACTGATCTTATGATCACATTAAAACCAAAAGGTGATTGGACATCGGCTTCAGGCTCAGAGGAACTGGCAGGTAAAATGAGCGCCGCCCTTTCCGCAATTCCCGGGCTATCCAGCGGATTTCAGTTCCCGGTACAGATGCGTTTCAATGAGCTCATATCAGGTGCAAAACAGGATATCGTATGCAAGATTTTTGGCGAAGATCTTGACAGTCTTGCTGCATTTGCACAGCGGATGGGCTCAATCGTTTCAGGAGTATCCGGAGCAAAAGATATTTATGTCGAAACGGTTACGGGTCTTCCGCAGATTGTTATCAGATACGATCGCAGCGCAATGGCAACATATCAGTTAAGTATAGCCGATGTAAACCGCGTGATCCGGACTGCCTTTGCCGGAGAATCTGCGGGCCTCGTATATGAAAAAGAACGTCGTTACGATCTTGAGGTCAGGTTGAAAGATGAACAACGGCAAAATCTCAATGACGTAAGACAGTTACTGATACCCGCAAAAAACGGGCTTCAGGTTCCGCTCAACCAGATAGCCAGCGTGGATATCAGTGAAGGCCCCAACCAGATACAGCGCGAAGATGCAAAACGAAGAATAATTGTCGGCTGTAATGTACGCGGCCGCGATATTGAATCTGTTGTTAATGAATTAAGACTCAAGACTGAGAAAAATTTAAAACTACCATCAGGTTATTTTATACGCTATGGTGGACAATTTGAAAATATGACCGAAGCAAAAGAACGCCTGTCCATCGCTGTTCCTGCTGCACTCTTATTAATTCTTCTGATGTTATACTTCGCATTTGGCACCGTTAGATATGGACTGCTGATTTTTTCTGCAATTCCTCTTTCAGCAATCGGTGGCATTTTCGCTTTATGGATCAGAGATATGCCTTTTAGTATCCCGGCCGGTATCGGATTTATTGCACTATTTGGAGTAGCTGTATTAAATGGCATTGTGTTGATCGCTGAATTCAACCGCATAAAAAAAGAAAGTAACCCGGATCCGGATGCAATTATCAGAGAAGGCGTTGCAGTAAGACTGAGACCTGTACTTATGACTGCATCAGTAGCTTCCCTTGGATTCCT
>JAATGW010000785.1 GCA_015654495.1 Chitinophagales bacterium | reverse complement strand
TTCTGGCACAGTAAAGGGAAGTAACTGGGAAGGTCAACGTTGAACGTTGAACCTGCCGCAGGCAGGCAGGCGTTGGACTTAAATAGTAATTTGGAGTTATGTTTAAGAATTTCCTTAAAACCGGGTTGAGAAATTTCCAGAGAAACAAGGTTTTCTCTCTGATCAATATCTCTGGTCTGGCGATTGGCTTGAGCGCCGCACTGGTGATCTACCTGATCGTGCAGCATGATTTCAGCTATGAGAAATTTCATAAGGATGGCGACCGGATCTTCCGGATAACATCCACCATTAAGTTTCCGGATCTGACAATCACAAATTCCGGAACACCCATGCCTACCGGAAAAGCCCTGGCAAATGAAGCTACAGGCCTCGAAGCAGTAGCTCATTTTGAAACGATGAATGAAGCAAAAGTTGTAATTCCTTCAAAAGATGGAAAGCCAGAGGCCGGTTTCAGAAAGCAAAAAGACCGAATCGCTGCTGATAATAATTATTTTAAAATTTTTAAATATCAATGGCTGGCAGGTTCGGAGAATTCTTCTCTAATCAATCCAAACCAGGTTGTACTAACGGAAGATCGGGCGAAAGTTTATTTCGGAAATCTGCCCTTAAGTGATATTCCCGGACGAGCCATTGTATATGATGATAGTATCACTGCAACAGTTACCGGCATTGTTCAAAGCTTAAAAGGAAATACGGATTTTGATTTTCAGGAATTTCTTTCCCTTTCAACGTTGGAGCAACCCAATTTCAAAAGCAATTATGGCTGGGAGGAATGGGGCAGCATCAACTCATCATCCCAATTATTTGTAAAGTTGCTGCCAGCACATAAACCCGATGAGGTAAAAAAACAGCTTGCGGCAATCCGCGAAAAATACAGAACCAAAGACAAGGAGAACCCGAACAAAAAAGACGATACAGAGCACAAGCTTCAGGCACTTTCAGATATTCACTTTAATGCAGACTTTGATGCATTCGATAACCGACTTGCGCATAAGCCTACTTTATTTGGTCTGCTGGCGGTCGCTGCATTTTTGCTATTACTCGGTTGCATCAATTTTATTAATCTTACTACAGCACAGGCATCCAAATGTGCAAAAGAAATCGGTATACGTAAAACAATGGGAAGTTCGAGGGGAGCATTGATCAGCCAGTTTATGGGTGAATCATTTACACTAACGGCTATAGCTACCCTTCTTTGCGTTGGCCTTACTCCATTTATTCTGAAAATATTTGCCGATTATATTCCGAAAGGGATCGGCTTTGAATCGCTTAGTCAGCCGCATGTGATATTTTTTATTTTGGTTTTGGTGGTGGTAGTAACATTTATTGCCGGAATTTATCCAGCCTTTTTCCTGGCCAGATTTCAGCCGGTAACGGTTCTCAAAAACCAGGTGATAAACAGCAATACCGGAAGCAAAGCCTGGCTGCGCAAAATTTTAACTACCACGCAGTTTATCATTGCTCAGTTTCTGATCATCGCTACACTTGTAGTGGGAAAACAGATTCACTACTCTATGAATAAAGACCTTGGCTATAAGAAGGAGGCGATTGTACATTTCAATACCAGGTGGGACTTCTTTTCTGAAAAGGAGGATAACCGGCGTTTTGTTCTGTACGATAAACTAAAGGCAATACCGGAATTGCAAAATGTGAGCCTCTCAGGCAATGCTCCTGCTTCAAACAGTACATCATCATCAACATTCAAGGTGCAGACTCCCGAAAGACTTGTGGAGACAATGGTTGAGGTAAAAACAGCCGATAGCAATTATTTCAATTTATATGGAATAAAAGTTATCGCAGGCAGAACCCTCACACCGAGTGATACATTAAGAGAATACGTAATTAATGAAACTTATGCAAAATTTCTTGGCTTTAAAAATCCTGCCGATGCAGTAGGACAGTTTATCGACAGAAACTGGAAAGTCCCTATCGTTGGCGTAGTTGCTGATTTTCATCCGAGATCAACTCAATCCGCTATTAAGCCACTCGCATTTTCTTCATCAAAAAGTATGAGTCGTGTTATCCATATCCAGTTGCCCAAAAATGAAGCTGGCGGCAATAAATGGAAAGCGACGATCGCGAAAATAGAAGCAGCCTATAAATCAGTTTACCCCGAAGAAGATTTTAACCTTAGCTTTTTTGACGAAACCATCGCGGCCTTTTATAAATCAGAACAAAATATTTCTAAACTGCTTCGCTGGGCAACGGGTTTATGTATTTTTATCAGCTGTCTGGGAATGCTGGGTCTTGTGATTTTTACAACGAGTCAACGTACAAAAGAAATCGGGGTGAGAAAAGTATTGGGAGCTTCTATTATGCAAATTGTTACCTTATTATCGAAAGATCTGCTGGCACTCGTGCTACTGGCCTTTCTGATAGCGGCACCTTTAGCCGGATATTTTATGAATAAATGGTTGCTTGATTATTCCTACCGCACCGGACTTAGCTGGTGGATATTTGCTATTACGATCATGGGAATGTTGCTGATAGCGGTATTAACGCTGAGTATCCGCACCATCCGCTCCGCAAGCGCCAATCCCGTTAATGCTTTAAGAACTGAATAAAACAAATCTGAATACATGTTACTTGAATTAAAAGGAATTACCAAATGGATCGAACAGGGGGGAAGAAGAAATTTTATTCTGAAAGATATCAACCTGGTTGTAGAAAAAGGCGAATTTATTTCCGTCATGGGACCGTCGGGTTCAGGTAAATCAACATTGCTGAATGTAATCGGCATGCTCGATGATGCAAATGAAGGGAGTTATCAGTTTCTGCATGAAAATGTTCACATGCTGAAAGAAAAAAGCAAGACTGCTTTGTATAAACGTTATATCGGATTTGTGTTTCAGGCTTACCACCTGATCGATGAATTAACTGTTTATGAAAATATCGAAACGCCTCTGATTTACCAGGATATCAAAGGCTCAGAACGTAAGGCAATGGTTGCAGATATGCTTGACCGGTTCAATATAGTTGGGAAGAAAGACCTGTTTCCCACACAGCTTTCTGGCGGTCAGCAACAACTGGTTGGCATCGCAAGGGCGCTGATTGCCAAACCTGAATTATTACTTGCTGATGAACCTACAGGCAATCTGAATTCGAAACAAGGTGAGGAGATAATGGAACTTTTTGCAGAGCTGAATAAAAACGGAGTGACTATAATACAGGTAACACATTCTGAAAAGAATGCAACCTACGGTTCAAGGATAATTAATTTACTGGACGGACATATTCAACATTAAAGCGGAAAAAAGAATTGTTATGTGTAAAAGGCATTTTATCGTTGCAGCATTGCTGCTTTGTGGTTATTATTCGAAGCTATCGGCGCAGGTAACCATCCCAGCGGGTGAACTCACACTCGAACAGGCCATCGAGATCGGAATCAAAAACAATTTTGATGTTCAGCAGAGTCAGCAGACTTTGAAGGTAAGTGAAGTTGCCTGGAGGCAGGCACAGCTCAACAGGCTTCCGGATCTGAATGCCTATATCGGACATGGTATTAATAACGGTCGTAGTATTGATCCGTTTACCAACTCCTACATCAACCAGACTGTAAAAGTTGCGAACTACAATATTTCCAGCAATACACCCATCTTTGCGGGCCTTTCCCTTCACAATGCTGTAAAGCAAAATGAACTTGCATATGAAGCTTCGAAAATGGATCTGCAGCAGGCGAAGGATAATCTAACCCTTGGTGTAATACTGGCTTACCTGCAGGTGTTGAGTAATGAAGATCAGTTACAGACTTCCATTAATCAATTCGAAGTATCAAAAAAACAGGTTGAGCGATTGGAAGTATTGAATGAAAACGGAAGCATTGCTCCATATACGCTTTCTGACCTCAAGGGACAGATGGCCAATGATGAGCTGGCAATCATTAATGGCAGAAATAGTGTTGAATCAGCGAAGATTACCCTTTGCCAGCTGCTCAATGTTCCATATAGCAAAAACTTTACGCTTCAGAAATTCAATCCGGTTGATTTTCTCGCCGGTTATGGAGAAACATCAGAGTCAGTTTACTCAACTGCACTTGAAAGATTTGCAGCTATACGTTCAGTATACCTGAAGAAAATGAGCGCTGAAAAACAGGTAAAATGGGCAAAAGGACTGCAATACCCCTATCTGACTTTTTCCGCAGGTGGTACTTCAAATATTTCAAGCGTCGCATTTCTTGATACCTATGTCAACACGACCGAATCTGTGAGCAGTGATTATGTATTGGTAAATGGATCCCAATCTCCTGTTATCAAGCAACAGGATAATTTCAACACTACTAAACCGGGATATGGTTATCAGCTGAAAAATAATATTTACAGTTCCTTTACTTTAAACCTCAATATTCCGATTTTTAATGCAGGCCGTTCATATAACCGGGTTAAACTGGCAAAAATAAATCTGGAAACTACCAAGCTAACGGAGACCAATACGCGCACAAGACTTCAGCAGAATATCGAACAGGCCTACCTGAATATGACTACAGCCGCTGAAAGGCATAAAATATTGATTAAGCAGCTGGATGCTTTTGAAGCGTCTTTCCGCGCCGCAGAAATCAGATTCAATGAGGGTGTTTTGAATTCTGTCGACTATCTCATTGCCAGAACTAATCGTGACCGCTCCCAGATTAACCTGATCGTTGCGCGTTATGATTATGTGCTGAGAACAAAAATCCTTGATTATTACCAGGGTAAAACAAGATAATGCATTCCGGAAGGCCGGGGATCTGAACATGCACCTAGCCGTATTTGACCAGGACATTTGCTGTTTTGTTCCTGGCATGCTCAATCCCCGGTTCCCGGTTATGCGTACCAGACAGTACCAATGAAGAATCAGTTTTATTTTACCAGCATGAATCAGAATTTTGAATTCAGATTTCCGTGCAAAAGATCATCGTGTGCAAATTATTACCAGCGGATAGCTTTGGAGATTCCTGCCCCTCCATTCTGAAGAAGATCAACGGAAAAGAAAGCTTGTGTTCCAAATTGCTAAAAATGCAACCGGGTCTCATGTCCCAGAGAGGACTCCCGTACAGCAGGTTCAAAACCATTAGTTCTTCCTAAAGGAGACTTTTGGATTATAGTCGGGACTTCTTATTTCCGGCTTAAGACTATTGCTTCGCCCAACTGAGCTGCAACTCATAGCGGCCAGATTCCGCAAGAGCCAGTTCAGCAGCTGCGGCATTGCTGATGCGAACAGCAAGTCCTTCATTTTCTTTCCCCGGTGGGATTTCCCCTAACACCTTGGCATAAACGAATTTATTATTCTGGGGATTCGTGACGAGTATTATGGTGCCAGGAAGTACTTTATTCATTAAAGCATAATATTTACTGTCCTTCCATCCGCTGGTACTCTTGAATATGGCTGCCTGTCCGTTAATATTCTCTTTGTCTGCTCCTGCCTTTACCTGTTCATCAAAAACAGACCTGAACGCACCCCCATCCCCGCCATAATTAGAGGTTTGTGTTGGTGTGGCTACCGGTTCAGTCTTTGGAGGTGTCGTCTCCGTTTTTTTCGCAGGTGGCGGCGCAACAGTCGTTTCCTTCTGCGTTACCACAGGTTTGTCTGTTTTCTTTTCTTCAGTCACAACGGTTTTGGGAGCAGGCGATTTCGAAACAGGAGCACTGGCTATATTCCCAACTTTCGATTGTCCTGCAGAAGCAAGTGTGGAAACAGATTTTTTTATTCTGAGATAACCAACAACGAGCGCAAGATCCTTACTCACTTCATCAGAGCTGAGACCATTCCATAGTTTTAATTGATCAGCAGAAACCTTATTATACTGCTGTCCTATCCGGAAAAGATTCTCCTTTTCCTTTACGTTATGATACAAAGGCACAACCACTTCATCTGCAGCCGGCTGACCTGATTGTAAAAAATTAACGGAACTGAGAGGGATTTTTACCTGCTGCCCGATGGATAAACCTTTGTCGAGCGATGTGTTATTAAACGGAGCAATATCTTTCGGGCTTGCATTGTACAACCTTCCAACGGAATACCAGTTTTCTTTGGCTGCCACCGTATGTAAGATGTAAAGTTTACCACCTTCCTGCATGACCTGCAGTGGTAGTTGCTGACTGAAAGCAGCGATCAGTAAAAACCAGGTCAGGACAAAGGAGTACAGTTTCTTCATATGGTTCTTTTTCCGGCGGTTTTTCACCACCCATTTGGATATTTTCTTCAGCGCTAAAAATACGATTTTAATCAGTTGTTTTATAAAGGAACCGGGGTGAATTTTTTCGTTTAACAATTACCGAAAACCGGCCTACCCTGTTCATTATCAGCTCATTTCGACATGGTTATCCGCCAGTTGGCGGGATAATAATTATTAATCCGGCCCGACAAAACCTTGATCCAGCCGAGATTTAAGCCGGCAAAGCTTACCAGGGTCCAGCCTTTTTGCAGGCCATCGGAAGCCAATATTTCTTTTCGTAAAAACCGGATTGCATTTTCAAGGTCTACTTCCAGAACAGGAATTTTTTCTGCAATCATTAAACTCAGCGCAAGTTCGTGTTCAGGGATAAGTTCATTTCTGATTACGGTGCCAGCCAGTGTGCCCGACTTTCGAAGCTGGACATTTGCGGCGAGAACCGCCTGTTCTTCTTCCAGTTCTGAAGGCAGAACAATAACATTTTCTTCCCTCTTTAAAAAGCTGTATCCGCTCTCTCTTAACCAGGGTTGAAGAATGGGATAAAGGGTCCGGTCTGCTTTTTCCACCGGCCGCGATTTCCAGCCTGGGCTGTATACTTCATTCTTTTTTTGCAGGCAGGCGAGGAACAGCCCCTCTCCTTTTATTTTGTCGGGATAAAAGCGGTAACCAAATGCTCCTGTTTCAGGTGAAACAGATTCTGCGATTCCCCATTCGGAAGGGATTTTCAATCGTAAGGAGGTATACTGATGATGTTCACAAAGCCAGTCTACAATATCCTCATTTTCTTCTTTAGAATAGGAACAGGTTGAGTAGAAAAGCAATCCTCCGGTTTTTAATGCAGGCAACGCATCTTCGAGTATGCGTTGCTGTCTGGCAGCGCAATAATTCACCTGTTGCGGCGACCATTCTTTAATTGCTTCCGGATCGCGCCTGAACAATCCGCTTCCGCTGCAGGGGGCATCAATCAGCATAAAGTCGAAATAACCTGTCAGGGAACCAAAGGCAGCAGGATCATTCCGGCTGATGAATACATGCGGGCTCCCCCATTTTACCAGGTTCTCGTAAAGAATATTTACTCTTGAAGCAATGACTTCATTTGCAAGAACCAGGTTGAATTGTGGCAATGAAGCAAGCAAAGTGGTTTTACCTCCCGGAGCTGCGCAAAGATCAAGCGCTTTCAGATTTTCTTTTTCGTTGAGTAGTTGGTTTACCGCAAATGCAATAAACATGCTGGAAGCTTCCTGCACATAGTAGGCTCCTGCATGCAGCAGCGGGTCCAGTGTGTAGGAGGGACGTTTATCCAGGTACCGGCCATATTGATTCCATTGAACCGGTGATGAATTTAATTGCCAGTATCCCGAATCAATCTGAAATAAAGATTGATTTGTAGTATTTGTACCAGGATTTTTTTCGGGGTTGATCCGGATAGAATTTACCTGTGTTCCGGCTCCATGTATATTCCTGAATGTGCCGGCATCAAAGCCCGGCAAGCCGTTCAGTGATTCCAGCAACAATGGCGGTAAATTCATTGGATAAAGATAATCCCCGTTCAGGATTTTGAGAACTCAAAAAGCCATTCAGTTATTTTTGTTTTAGATCCTGGTGAAGGATTTCAGAAGTTTCCATTCGAAATATTCCCGGTGCTTCTGTCGGTATCAACGGGTTTCAAAATTTCAGTCGAAGGATAATCAACAAAAAAACTGACAACGACCCTGCCAATTTCGCCTCTTTCAGTTATACATAGGTACATTTTCTTCTGACAGATGACGCCCTTTCAGAAGCTGAGGATGAACTCTGTTTTTAAATTTTCGATTTGGGGATCTTTACTGAAACTGTTTGATTTAATTCAAGCTTCCAATTTTCAGACTTTTTTTAAAATAAAGAACTCATGCTCTTAATCAAATCAAAGGCCTGAAAAGCCGGCATCTGCCAGAAAGCGAATTAATATTTTAATTTGAGCGCCGTAGGAGCGATAATGAGATTCATTTGCCACCAATCTAAAATGCCAGGGAATCTTTGTGTACCTACGGCACTTGAATTTTCTATATTTATTTTTCCGCCGGGTTGAAACCCGGCGCTATAGATTGCACCGGGCCTGACGGCCCTGAAATAATTTATAAATCATGATAATTTAAAGTACGTCTATAGTTAGGTTTTAAATTTTCCACATGCATTCGCAGTGTTATCGATTACAATAGGCTATAGCAATTTGCATTTAATGTGCAAATGGAAAAGAAAGTTCCGCAGAGCGACGAAGATCTCCTAAAATATTTAGGCTCCTTATTAATCATCCTTTCTGGATCTTTTCAGCACCGAAGGTGCGGTGCAATCAATAGCAACGGGCTTCAGCCCGTTGAAAATAAATCAATAAGGGAAATCAAGCTCCGTAGGAGCGGGAGATATTAACGACGTTAGTCTGATCATTCTTTGAATTTTGTTGAAACTGATTCTGATTTAATCAAGCTCCCAATTTTCGATTTTTTTAAAATAAAAGAACTCATGCTCTTAATCAAATCAAAGGCCTGAAAGGCCGGCATCTGCCAGAAAACACGATAACCACATGTTGATCCGGCGAATTCCTGACCGCAGCAACAATGTTCATCATAACGAAATTATTCATTAGGATAGGTTACAGTCCAATGGATTTTTTTGTCGATAAAATCATAGAGATCCGAAATTTCTTTTCGGGAAACGGAATTTCCTGAACTGTCCTTTATTGTCTGCATCGCGAAGTTAACCCTGAATACTTTGTGATTTCTGTTGTCAGCAAAAAAACCCTCATAGGCGAATTCATCGGTTTTGTCCAAAGCAGTCAAAGGCAGTTTTTGCAGGATCACATAAAGCGAATCCATCTTCGAGCCATCGAGGATACTATATGCTTTATAGGTAAATCGCGCGTGCCGGAAATAGCTCCTCGTGAGCAAAAAACAACAATCGATTTTTCTGACAACAAAAATATGGTAGGCCCACAGATCCATATTCGGACCAAACTGAAATGCCAGTTCGATATTTTTTTCTCCATAGTATCTGTTAATAAAATCCTGATGCGATGCATGGTAATTATTCGGATAATAATCGTTCCACAACCCTGTTATCCCGGAAGGGAATGGATTTTCGATATCTCTGTACCAAAGCATACTTTTGGTTGCTGAATCGAGTAGATAGAATTGCTGAATCGTAAACGACGTATCATAGTAAACAGGAAGCTTGTGAAAGCCCGGGTCAGAAATCAGTGACAAGGTTTTTACTGTATCACAGATGCATTCAGGCGAGGCAGGACGGGGACGAATATCAACTGCATCTTCGGTAATAAAATTCAGCATTGCAATCAATACAATCAAAAAAATGTTTTTCATAA
>JAATGW010000006.1 GCA_015654495.1 Chitinophagales bacterium | reverse complement strand
TGCATCTATACAAGACACGAAATTGAACGTATAACACATCTCGCCTTTCAGCATGCAATGATTCGCCGGAAGAAATTATTGCTGGTTGATAAAGCTAATGTTCTTGAAACTTCAAGGCTCTGGCGTGCATGTGTACAAGAGATCGCATCTAAGTATCCGGAAGTTCAGACAGAATATATGTTTGTTGATAATGCTGCCATGCAGATCATACTCAATCCGAAACAATTTGATATCGTACTAACCGAAAATATGTTTGGTGATATCTTAAGTGATGAGGCCAGTGTACTCAGCGGATCATTAGGGCTATTGCCTTCAGCTTCCATAGGTACTGAAACAGCACTGTTTTAACCTATTCATGGTTCTTATCCGCAGGCAGCAGGCAAGGATATTGCCAACCCAATCGGTTCTGTATTATCGGCAGCAATGATGCTGGACTATTTCGGAATGCATGCGGAAGCAACAAATATCCGCGATGCCGTAACCTGGACCTTACAAAATGGATTTGTAACAAAGGATATCGACCCGGTGAATTTCTATTTCACTTCTACTATCGGCGAATTGATTTGCGATTATATCGCGAATAAGATTCCGGGTGTTGTGAATAAGGCAAATATTGAATTGAGGAAATCAACGATAATATAGGAGGCAGAAGGCAGTAGGCAGTAGGCAGTAGGAACAGCCGGCTTTCGAGGATGGAATTACCTTTTCTGTTACCGGTTTAACTGAGGAGGCTTACGGTGTATCGAAAGAGAAACAAAAACAGGAACAGGAAACTAACGGGATTGTATTTCACTGTTACTGTTTCTGAAACTTAGAAAATTATATCGAATGAGAAACTGGATCAGGAAGAATAAACCGGAATTGTATTTCACTGTTTCTGTTACTGTTACTGAAACTGAAACTTAGAAGATTGTATCGAAAGAGAAAGAGGGAAGAGAAAGAGAAAGAGGTAGAAACAGAATGGGGCACTTAGGCATTAAACCTCCAAACGCCGGTTGTTCCTTTTGCCTCTTGCCCTTTGCCTCTTGCCTTACTTCAAAAAAAGTTCTTTGTTTTTTAATCAGGTGGGTGTATATTCGTAATTCACGATCTCACTATGCGACCTGACAGGAAATTTTCAATCATCTCTTTGCTATCCGCGATTATTATTGTGGTGGTGGTGATTATTATTCCTGTAACGCATGGAGGTGGTGTTTAATTCGAACTTAAAATTAAAAGATACAAACCCGCCTCCGTCAGGCGGGTTTTTTTATGCCTGAAAAATTCAGAACCATGGAATATTATAATGAAAATACGGTGCTCTATCACAATGGCAAACTGGTGAAAGCCAGCGAAGCCAGGATGGATCTGTACAGCCAGTCACTGCACTACGGGTATGGCGTATTCGAAGGAATACGCTCTTATAAAACAGCTGCCGGAGAAACAAAAATCTTTAAAGCAGAAGAACATTATGAACGTTTGAAACAATCTGCTCTTGCAGTGAATCTTCCCTATATCTGGACAAGTGAAGAACTGATCGGCGCAACCTATGAGGTATTGGCAGCAAACAAACTGCAGGATGCATATATCAGGCCGATTATCTACGCGCCGGCTAATATGAGTTTTGCAAGAAATACAGAATCATTTATTGCAATTGAAGTTTGGGAAATGCAACCTTTTCTCGGCGAGAAACTGCTGCGGGTGATGATCTCTTCCTTCCAGCGTCCCAATCCAAAAGGATTTAAAATTCATGCCAAAGCAACCGGTCATTATGTGAATTCATTACTCGCCAGCCATGAAGCAAAAGGCGAAGGATATGATGAGGCATTGTTAATGGATATGAATAACTTTTTGGCAGAAGGGCCGGGTGCAAATCTGTTTTTCGAAAAAGACGGAGAACTGTTTACTCCTGAGCCGGGAAATATTCTTACGGGCATTACCAGGGCTACAGTATTGGAAATTTGCGAAGACTTACACATACCTGTAACCGAAAAAAAATGTACTGTTGAAGATCTGAAAAATGCAGATACTGCTTTCTTCTGCGGAACAGCTGCAGAAGTGGTTGGCTGGAAATCAGTTGATGATTATCATTTCCCTTTAACCTGGTCAGAATCCAGAAGCGCTTTAATCCAGCGTGCCTATCTGCACAGAGTGAAAGAAGAAGATGCGAATTATAAATCCCTGAAGACCGAATGGAAAGCCGGGGCTTTTACAACCTCAGTTTAACGTTCAACCTTAAACTTCTATAAACTATGAACTATCAACTATGAACTATGAACTATGAACTATCAACTAACAACTAAAAATGACTATACTAAATAAATACAGCCGGACAATCACTCAGGATCCAACGCAACCTGCAGCACAGGCCATGTTATATGGGATCGGATTAACAGAAGAAGATCTGAAAAAGGCACAGGTTGGTGTAGTGAGTATGGGTTATGACGGTAACACCTGTAATATGCACCTGAATGATCTTGCAGCAGAAATAAAAAAAAGTGTCTGGAAAAATGATCTGGTCGGATTGATCTTTCATACGATCGGAGTGAGCGATGGCATTTCCAATGGTACAGATGGTATGCGCTACTCTCTGGTGAGCCGCGATATAATAGCAGACTCAATTGAAACTGTTTGTGGTGCCCAGTATTATGATGCGTTGATAGCAGTACCAGGTTGTGATAAAAATATGCCGGGATCAGTAATGGCCATGGGCAGGCTGAACCGCCCTGCAATTATGGTTTATGGAGGAACGATTGCTCCCGGTCATTATAAAGGACAGGACCTGAATATCATCTCTTCATTTGAAGCGTTGGGACAAAAAATTGCGGGCAATCTAAGTGATGCAGATTTTAAAGGTATCGTAATGAATTCCTGCCCCGGTCCGGGTGCATGCGGGGGAATGTACACTGCAAATACAATGTCTTCCGCAATTGAAGCGATGGGTATGAGTCTGCCCTACTCTTCTTCCAATCCTGCACTCAGCCAGGAAAAACGCGACGAATGTGCAAATGCGGGTAAGGCTATCCGTTTGCTCCTGGAAAAAGATATAAAGCCATCAGATATTATGACCCGTGAAGCATTTGAAAATGCATTAACAGTGGTGATGGCTCTCGGCGGGTCTACCAATGCAGTTCTCCACCTCATAGCAATTGCAAAAAGTGTTGATATTGTATTGACCCAGGACGATGTACAGGATATCAGTGATAAAGTACCGTTTATAGCTGATCTTAAACCGAGCGGTAAATACCTGATGGAAGACCTGCATAATATTGGTGGTGTTCCGGCAGTGATGAAATATCTTCTGCAGAAAGGTTTGCTGCACGGACATTGTCTTACTGTTACCGGCAAAACCATTGCAGAAAATCTTGAAACCGTACCGGATCTTTCATTTGAAACACAGAAAATAATCTTCCCGCTTGAAACTCCGATAAAGCAAACAGGTCACCTGCAGATTCTATACGGAAATCTCTCTGCCGGTGGAAGTGTCGCAAAAATTACAGGCAAAGAAGGCGATCATTTTACAGGGCCTGCCCGCGTATTTGATGGCGAACAACAGTTGATCGCAGGTATCAGCAGCGGTCGGGTTAAACCCGGAGATGTAGTTGTGATCAGGTATGTAGGCCCGAAGGGCGCACCGGGAATGCCTGAAATGCTGAAACCAACTTCGGCAATTATTGGTGCAGGCCTTGGGAAAACTGTTGCATTGATTACTGACGGGCGTTTCAGCGGCGGAACACACGGTTTTGTTGTCGGCCATATCACTCCTGAAGCATTTGATGGCGGATTAATTGCACTTGTTGAAGATGATGATATTATAGAAATCGATGCAGTAACCAGAAGGATGCAGTTGAAGGTGAGTGATGAAGTTATCCGTGCAAGAAGGGCCAACTGGCAGCAGCCGGAACTGAAAGCAAAAAAGGGAGTGCTGTACAAATATGCACTGCAGGTTACGACAGCTGCGGAAGGTTGCGTTACCGACGCATCGCCTGCCGAGCAAAAGAAAATAAAATCAGGAACTGAAAAAATACTTGCCATGCATAATAACTGATGGTTGCAGCTATAGCGGACCGTTAGCAAAAACATGCAAAACCAATTTCCGAATCAGAATTAAATCAAATGGAAACAGTAGCTATTCAACAGGGGCAGACAGAGACACAGAAAAATCAAACCACAACCCTCAGCGGAAGCGAAGCAGTATTACAGGCATTGCTTGGTGAAGGGGTGGAAACGATCTTCGGTTATCCTGGTGGTGCGATCATGCCGATTTATGATGCGCTTTATGATTATACTGACAGACTGAATCATATCCTGGTGCGGCATGAACAGGGTGCTATACATGCTGCCCAGGGTTATGCACGTACATCAGGAAAAACAGGCGTGGTGTTCGCCACTTCCGGTCCCGGAGCAACCAATCTGGTTACCGGTCTTGCAGATGCAATGATTGATTCGACACCAATTGTAGCCATTACCGGTCAGGTGTTCGCACATTTATTGGGTACAGACGCATTTCAGGAAACAGATGTCATCAATATAACAACTCCTGTAACCAAATGGAATTACCAGGTAACGGATGCAACTGAAATTCCTTCCGTACTGGCAAAAGCCTTTTATATCGCAGGCAGTGGCCGGCCTGGTCCGGTTGTGATAGACATCACCAAAAATGCACAGCTGCAGAAATTTCCAAGTCCGCCTTATCAGAAATGCACACATATACGCAGCTATCGCCCTTCTCCGATTATAAGAAAAGAATTTGTAGAGCAGGCTGCAAAACTGATCAATGAAGCACAAAGGCCCTTTGTAATTTTTGGTCAGGGTGTTATTCTCGGCAATGCTGAAAAAGAATTTATAAAGTTTATAGAGAAATCAGGGATCCCATGCGCATGGACCATTTTAGGTATGAGCGCTATTCCCACAGATCATCCTCTGGCAGTCGGAATGCTGGGTATGCATGGCAATTACGGACCGAATCTTTTAACTAATGAATGCGATGTATTGATTGCTGTTGGTATGCGGTTTGATGATCGGGTTACAGGCAGACTTGACAAATATGCCAGGCAGGCAAAAGTGATTCACCTGGATATTGATCCTGCAGAAATTGATAAAAATGTAAAAGCAACGGTTCCTGTTTGGGGAAATTGCCGGGAAACTTTACCGATGCTCACTGCCCTGATTGAGCAGAAATATTATCCGCAGTGGCTACAGAAATTCAAGGATTGCCAGTTAAAGGAGGAAGAGAAAGTTATAAAAGAAGAGCTCAACCCTTCCGGTGAAATTCTTACAATGGGTGAGGTTATTAATGTTCTCAATGAGCTAACTGACGCAGAAGCAGTGATTGTAACTGATGTAGGTCAACACCAGATGGTCGCCTGCAGGTATTCTCATTTCAAACAAACCCGCAGTAATATAACGAGTGGTGGATTAGGAACCATGGGGTTTGCTTTACCTGCAGCCATAGGTGCCAAATTCGGTGCACCGCACAGAACAGTCGTGGCCGTTATCGGAGATGGTGGTTTTCAAATGACCTTACAGGAACTCGGCACCATTATGCAGTTTAAAACGAATGTGAAAATCATTATCCTGAATAACCAGTTCCTTGGAATGGTTCGCCAGTGGCAACAACTATTTCATGAAAAAAGATATTCGTTCGTAGATATCACAAGTCCTGATTTTGTACAGGTAGCCAAAGGTTTTGGCATCTCCGGACAGAGTATTGACCAACGTTCGCAACTGCGTGATGCATTAAAGGAAATGCTCGACCATCCCGGAAGTTATCTCCTTGAAGTAATGGTTGGAAAAGAAAATAATGTATTTCCGATGGTACCACAGGGACGCGGAGTAGCTGAAATAGTGCTAAGTAAAGAGGAGGTTTAATGTTTAACGTTCAACGTGGAACGTTGGACCAAAATCACTATAAAATGAACAAACAGGAATATACCATAACAGTATATACAGAAAACCAGGTTGGTCTGCTGAACAGAATTGCGATAATATTCTCGCGCAGGAAGATCAATATCGACAGTTTGAATACTTCACCTTCAGAAGTAGAAAGTGTACATCGTTTCACGATCGTGATCAATGAAGTGGAGGAAGTGGTTCGTAAACTATGTCGCCAGATTGAAAAACAGGTAGAAGTTCTGAAAGCATACTATAACACAAATGATGAAATAGTATGGCAGGAACTTGCACTGTATAAAGTCAGCACCGATGAAATTGCTGCGAAAGTAAAAGTGGAAAGATTGCTTCGTCAGTATGGTGCGAGAGCAGTAGTGATCAGGCATGACTATACCGTTTTTGAAACTACGGGGCAGCGCGAAGAAACAGATGCATTGGTTCGCGTACTCGAACCCTATGGATTGATAGAATTTGTACGCAGTGCCAGGATTGCAATCATCAAATCCAGTGTGGGATTTCATGAAAAATTACAACAGTTCGAATATCGTGAACCAAGTGAAAGCACAATGGAGAATGAATTTCTGAACGACAACGAAAAAGTTTTCAGTATGTAAGCCTGCAATTCAGCAGGGCATATCAATATCAATAAAACAAAAATTAAACCCAACTCAAATCAATCATTATGGCAAAACTCAATTTTGGTGGCGAAGTTGAAAATGTGATCACCCGGGAAGAATTTCCGCTCAGTAAAGCGCAGGAAGTGTTGAAGAATGAAACTGTAGCCGTGATCGGTTACGGTGTTCAGGGTCCCGGACAGGCGCTGAACCAGAAAGACAACGGCATTAATGTGATCGTTGGTCAGCGTAAAGATTCCAAAACCTGGGATAAAGCTGTTCGTGATGGATTTGTTCCGGGCGTAACATTATTCGAAATAGAAGAAGCATTACAACGTGGTACCATTATCTGCTACCTCCTGAGTGATGCAGCACAAATTGCACTGTGGCCTACGGTAGAGAAACACCTTACTCCAGGTAAAGCATTATATTTTTCTCACGGGTTTGGAATCACGTTTAATGAACAAACGAATATCCTTCCTCCTAAAGATGTGGATGTATTTCTGGTTGCGCCTAAAGGAAGCGGAACTTCCCTGAGAAGAATGTTTTTACAGGGCCGCGGATTGAACAGTTCCTATGCAATCTACCAGGATGCAACAGGCAGAGCATTTGAACGTGTTGTTGCACTGGGAATAGCAGTTGGAAGCGGATATCTTTTTGAAACGAATTTCAAAAAAGAAGTCTACTCTGATCTCACCGGCGAACGCGGAACACTCATGGGTGCGATACAGGGAATTTTTGCAGCGCAGTACCAGGTACTCCGCGACAATGGACATTCACCCAGCGAAGCATTCAATGAAACAGTGGAAGAACTCACACAATCGCTGATGCCATTGGTTGCTGAAAATGGTATGGATTGGATGTACGCTAATTGTTCAACAACAGCACAACGAGGTGCTCTTGACTGGTGGAAAAAATTCCGTGATGCAACGGCTCCGGTTTTTAAAGAGCTGTATGAAAGTGTTGCTGCCGGAAAAGAATCACAGCGGTCAATCGATTCCAACAGCAAAGCAGACTATCGCGAAAAACTGGAAGTAGAATTAAAAGAATTAAGAGAAAGCGAGATGTGGCAGGCTGGCAAAACCGTAAGAAGCCTGCGACCTGAAAACCAGGTTGCAGAGGGTAGCTCCACACCGGAGTTAAAGCCAGCCGGCTCTCTCGCTAATGTATGATAATTCATCACAGGCAGTCCCGACTTCCGTTGGGACTGCCTGATAACTTTTTTTATGTCAGAAACAGTTCAGTCAGAAAAGCCAATCATGCTCAATCCTTTCGGAACGACCGGCCTCAATATCCGGAAAGCAGCCGAACGATTGAAAAAAGTGGTAACCCGCACACCGCTTTCACTAAATCTGAATCTTTCGCACCGGTATAACTGCCAGGTGTACCTGAAAAGAGAGGATCTGCAGATTGTCCGCAGCTATAAACTGCGCGGAGCATTTAATATGATGAGCAGTCTTTCTGCTGAACAACTCAGTCATGGTGTTGTATGCGCCAGCGCAGGAAATCATGCACAGGGATTTGCCTATTCCTGCCAGCGATTGCAGGTACGCGGAGTTGTGTTTATGCCGGTAATCACTCCAAGGCAAAAAATCCGCCAGACCAAAATGTTTGGCGGCGAGTGGATTGAAGTGAAATTGCAGGGCGACACTTTTGATGACTGTGCAGTAGCTGCAAAAAAATACACTGAAGAAAATGAGATGGTTTTTATACCGCCATTCGATGATTTCAGAATAATTGAAGGTCAGGGTACAGTTGGTGTTGAAATTCTTGATGATCTTCCCGATCCCGATTTTCTTTTTGTTCCGGTTGGTGGCGGTGGGCTAAGTGCCGGAGTCGGAGCCTATTTTTCCACCTATGCACCATCCTGTACAATTATTGGTCTGGAACCAGAGGGTGCACCGTCAATGTATTCGGCAATAAAAGCCGGGCACCCTGTAACCCTGGATCATATAGATCGCTTTGTTGATGGCGCTGCTGTTAAACGGGTAGGTGAACTTACTTTTTCGATATGTAAGGAAGTGATAGATGAAATGTACCTCGTACCGGAAGGGAAAGTATGCAGTACAATTCTGAAATTGTATAATGAAGATGCGATTGTAGTTGAGCCGGCAGGAGCATTGTCCATTGCGGCACTGGATCATTTTGCTGAGCAGATTAAAGGCAAGAACGTCGTTTGTATTATCAGCGGCAGCAATAATGATATCGATCGTATGCCCGAAATCAAGGAGCGATCACTTCAGTATGAAGGCCTGAAACATTATTTCCTGATCTCCTTTGTACAACGCCCCGGTGCTCTGCGCGAATTTCTCAATCACGTGCTTGGCCCTACTGATGATATAACCCGCTTTGAATACATGCAGAAAACAAATAAAGAATCCGGTCCCGCCCTGGTTGGTATCGAACTGCAGAGTAAAAATGATTATGACTCCCTGATGCATCGGATGAAAACCTACGGTGTGAATTTTTCTGAGATTAATAAGGACGACAAATTGTTC
>JAATGW010000658.1 GCA_015654495.1 Chitinophagales bacterium | reverse complement strand
TTTTCAATGTTGAAAAGAACCTGGTTACAACCGGAGGTACTGCACTTGATGTAATGAAAAATGTGCCGACAGTACAGGTTGATATTGATGGGAATGTGAAATTGAGAAATGCGGCACCACAGATATTTGTTGATGGCCGCCCTACAACTCTTCAACTTGATCAGATTCCGGCAGATGCAATTGAGAATATTGAAGTAATTACAAATCCTTCCGCTAAATATGATGCATCAGGTGGTAATGCAGGTATTCTGAATATCGTTTTAAAGAAAAATAAAAAGTCAGGTTATAATGGGATGGTAATGGCAGGTGTGGACAGGCTTGGTGGTATCAATGGCGGCGGAAATTTCAATATTCGTCAGAATAAAATCAATGTATCGGCTTCAGTGATGGGCAATCAGATGCGTTCAAGAAATACTGGTAATACTGAAAGAACAAATCTTATCGGCGACCCGCTCACAGTTGTTACCCAGGACAACCAGAACAAAACCAATGGTGGTTTTCTTTTTGGCAGACTTGGTATGGATTACTTCATGACAAACCGCACAACATTCTCACTTGCAGGTATTAAGGTTCATGGTCAATTCAAACCACAGGATATAATCGATATGCAAACTGACAGTCTTTTTCCTTCGGGTATTGAAAGCAGTTATAGTCAACGCCTGACAAGCGGCACCAGGGAATTCAATGCCAATGGTGTTCAGGGAAGTTTTAAACAGCTGTTCCCGAAAGAAGGACAGGAACTGACCGCCGATTTTAATTTTTTCAGTGGAAAAAATACCGGCAACACGCTCTATACTACCAATTATTATGGTAAAACAGAATCCATTGACGGCACTTCATATCAAAAGACCCTGAGTGATGGCAAGAATGATAATTTCACTTTCCAGACAGATTATGTACATCCGTTTAAAGGCAATTCAAAAATAGAAACAGGACTACGTGCACAACTTCGCAAAACAATCAGCAACAATGAGACCCTGATTAGAGGGATTGATGCACCTGATTATGTGGAATTACCTGCTGCTTCAAACAACTATTCAAATAACGATAACGTATATGCAGCCTATGTTTCTGTAACAAGCAATATTAAAAAGCTCGGTTACCAGGTGGGCCTGCGCGCAGAAAGCTCTTCTTATAAAGGAACATTGCATAATACCGGTGAAACTTTCAGCAACAGTTATCCCGTCAGTTTATTTCCATCTCTTTTCCTGACCTATAAATTGGAGAAAAATCAGGACCTGCAGATGAGTATAACACGCAGGGTCAACCGCCCGAATTTCTTCCAGTTAATTCCTTATGTGGATTATACTGACAGTCTGAATATTACAATGGGTAATCCGAACCTTAAGCCTGAGTTCACTTCATCTGTCGAAGCATCATACAGCAAGAAGATGAAGGGTAACCATACGATCATGGCTTCCGTTTATTACAAGCATACTGATAACCTGATCACACGTTATCTTACTACAGCGATCAATCCGGTTACTGGTAAAGAAGATATCATCTCGACCTATATAAATGCGAATTCAAGTTATATGACCGGTGCTGAATTCACTTCTGTAAACCCGATCAAAAAATGGTGGGATCTTACAACAAACGTGAATCTCTATAATTCAAAAATCAATTCTGAGAATGTGAATGAAGCAAGCCAGGATGCAATGTGGAGCTGGTTTGCAAAAATGAACACAACATTTAAACTGAAAAAAGAATTCTCAATCCAGGTTACTGCTGATTATCAGTCAAAAACCAACCTTCCTGTAAATAATAACCGTGGTGGAATGGGCGGTCCTCCAATGATGGGCCAGGCGCAGTCAGCATCACAGGGTTATATCCGTCCTTATTGGGGAATGGACCTGGCAGTTAAAAAGAATTTCCTGAAAAACAATACATTGAGCGCGACGCTTACAGTTTCCGATATCTTCAGAACGAGAATGGTAAGTCAGTATAGCTATAGTCCTTATTTCACACAGGAATACAGTCGTATCAATAACCCGCAGATGGTGAGATTATCACTTACATACAGGTTCGGAAAAATGGATATGTCGATTTTCAAGAGACAAAGCAATAAAGGCCAGGGAAATATAATGGAAGGAATGCAATAGAAGTGGGAAGTACGAGGTACGAAGTAAGAAGTAAACAGCCTCACGTTAAACGTAAAAAGCCGCCCTGATCAGGAGCGGCTATTTTATTGATACTTATCAATTGCTTAGAGAAGATTCATCTTCATTCTTTCAGCCATCTGAATTCTACGCGCCTGTTCAACCAACGGCCTCTGCGATCATCTTTTCCATTTACTGTTTCCTGTGCAACCGGGCAGCACTCACCATAAGCGGCACCTGTCAATCTATCTTTCGCTATTCCTTTTTTCATAAGGTACTTAATACATGATTTCACACGTTCATCCGCCAGCTGTAGGTTATAAGCATCAGACCCTTTTGTGTCGGTATAACCATTTACCACAAGCCTTAACGATGGAGATTCCAGCATCAACCCGGCGAGGGTGTCCAGGCTCCGGTAATAACTGCTGTTAATCACTGCTTTGTCAAATGGATATCGGATTATAGTTGCAAATTCACTCAGGCCATTAATAGAGTCAAGCCTTTCTTCTACATTTATCGCGTTTAGTCTTTCTTCACTGTCTGGATCTTTTTCCTCTTCGTTAACCGATGGTTGTTCTTCACTCACCTTTAGTAAATTCTGTCTGCCTTCATTGTTCGCTGTAATCGCCGGATTGTTTGTTCCCTGTTTTACCAGACGGAATTCCACTCTCCTGTTCATATACCTGCCAGCGGGATCATCTTGTTCATTGACTATTTCAGAGGCGATAGGCAGTGTTTCTCCAAATGAGGTTCCTGTGAGGCGACCTGCATCGATACCTTTGTTTACAAGATACCGGATAACAGCTTCCACCCTTTCCTGTCCTAATTGTGCATTGTATGAGTCTGTGCCAATTGCATCTGTATGGCCACCCATTTCTATTTTTAATGAAGGATAATTTTCCATGATACTAACTATTGAATCTAAATAAGGATAATATTTTTCTTTGATGATTGATTTTCGAAAGTCAAAATGGATCAGTTGTTGATTAATAGTTCCGATTGACTTTTCAAGATCCGGGTCAAATTCCGGCCCTGGCTTTTTCCCTATATCCGGATCATATACTTCACCGGATCGGGAAGAATCAGGTGGATCGGAACCGGTTAAATCCACGTCTGGATTTTTCAACCTTGTCTCCGTTAAAAACATCGTATCAGCTCTTAAACTGTCACGACCGGTTTTGATTTCAATACCATAATTGCCTGTTGCAGAATCGTACCCTGGTTTATTCGCTGTTATCTGAACTTTCGTTGTGTTCGTAAGATCAAAATAATAGCGCCCGGTACTATCTGCAACTACCAAGTTTTCCGGTGCATCTTCTACGCCCAAATCTTTTAAAGTAATAGTGGCTCCGGGAATCGGATGACCAGTTACCCTGTCAATCACAATGCCTGTTATGTGCTGCGAGTTATCCTTGCGAAATGCAAATACTTCCAGGCAACAATCAGAAGCGCGGTCAGAACTGAACCATCCTGTTTTCCACAATACATCTTCATCGGTACTGATAAAGTACAAATCATCTTTAGGAGAATTGACGGGGCTTCCAGGGTTTATAACCGGTTGCCACTGCAAAGCCGGGATATCTCCCTGCGCTGCATAAATATCAAAGCCTCCCATACCAATGCGACCATTACTTGCGAATACAAGATTTTGTGTTTTTTGATGGAAGTATGGCGACATATCGTCTCCGCCGGTATTGATGGCAGTTCCGAAATTTGTCGCTTCAGTAGCTGACAGATTACTATCCAATGAAGCATACCAGATATCATAGTTTCCTGATCCACCTGGACGGTTGGACGAGAACAACAGGAATTTTTTATCCTGAGTAATAAAGGGTTGTGTACTGTTAAATCCCTCGAGGTTAAAGGGAGCACCTAACTTTTCCGGCTTCGTCCATCCATTCAGTGTTTTGTCACTACGGTAGAGATCTGAGATCCTTTTTCCTTTTTTTTCTGTCCACCTGGTAAAGATCATGGTACGACCTTCATTTGTAAAAGTAGCCAGGCCTTCATGATAACCTTTTTGTGATTCGATCTGAAACAATTGCGCGCTGTCCATGATTGTTCTGCTTTCAACAGAACTGTACAATCTTGCGAAATAGGCATATTTGCCTTTTCTCATAGCGGCACTATCTACATAGATGGACGTAAAAGCAACAGACTTTGCATCGGGTACAACCAGTGCATAAGCCGATTTATTTCTTTCGTTTATTTCAGGTCTTATAAAAACGTTGATAGTTTGATTTTCAGCCTGTTCTTTTATGAAACGCAGATTGCTCAACTCAAGGCGTGCATTTTCTTTCCATTCATCTTCTTCCTGATAAGATTCTACGAAAGCT
>JAATGW010000096.1 GCA_015654495.1 Chitinophagales bacterium | reverse complement strand
TTTTCGCACGCCAATTTCAGTACTGCGGCTTACCGATTGTGCTGCGGCAAGGTTAGTATAGTTTACACAGGCGATCAGTAAAATCAATATGGCTACAGCGCTCAATACATAGATATATGTGATGTTTCCATTAGGCTCAAAACCGGCCAGCTTTGAATGCAGATGCACAGATTCCAGGGGCTCCAGATGGTAAGTCCAGAAATCATTACTGCCTTCGTCAATACCAAATTCAGTTTTACTTTCTCTTTTTGTATAGGCAGTTATCTGTGTTGCCAGCGGTTTTATCTGCGCGGCATTGCTGAGCAACAGGTAAGTGACATAGTTTGCATTTCGCCAGGTTTCATTTTTTGATGCGTTTGTACTCAAAAATGATACAAGAATATCGTATTGTATCTGGGAATTAAGAGGTGCGCCTGCTGCAATGCCTGTTACTTCATAGTCTGTACCTCCACCGTTGATGCGTAAGGTTTTGCCGATCGGGTCTTCATTGCCGAAATATCTTTTGGCTGCTTTTTCGGTCAATACAATTTTTTTCGGGGCATCCAGAACGGTTGCGGCATTTCCTCTCAGCAAGCGGAAAGAAAAAACTTTAAAAAAATCGGCATCAGCATACAGTACATTTTTTTCATCGAATGTTTTTGTACCATTCGCCAGGGAAAGCGGATATTTCATCGTTCTCACATAAGCTTCCACCTGCGGGAAAGTTCTTTTAAATTGCGGGCCTGCTTTTGTACCCGTCACCGCCGCTGCGTTCACCGTTCCGGAATAACTGTATTCCATGGTCAACCTAACAATGCGGTCTGCATTTTTATGAAACCTGTCATATGTAAGTTCATTCCAAACATAGATGCCGATGAGCAGGCATGCAGCAATACCGATGGTAAGGCCCATGATATTGACAAAACTGTATAGCCTGTTTTTACGAATGTTGCGCCAGGCGATTTTTAAATAGTTTGTGATCATGAGTGGTTAGTTGATAGTTCAAAGTTCAAAGTTCAAAGTTCATAGTTCATAGTTCATAGTTCATAGTTAGGCAGTAGGCAGTAGAGAACAGCCGGAGTTCGATGATTCGTGCCTGAGTGTTTCTTCGCCATCACTATTTATATTTATTGAAATGATTTTTTTGATGATTCAGCACCTTCAGATTTGCTCTTAACCCGCAACTTTACTCTATACACTGGCTGTTTCTCCTGCCTGCTTACCCCGATAGCTATCGGGGCCTCCTGCCTATTCAGAACGCAGACTCTCCACCGGATTTACCATCGCTGCTTTAATAGCCTGATAGCTCACCGTAATCAATGCGATTACAATAGATGCCAGTCCGGCAAGTGCCGGCATCCACCACCTGATTTCAATTCTATATGCAAAATCCTGCAGCCATTTATTCATAGCCCACCAGGCAACAGGAGAGGCTATTATAAAGGCACTCAGGACTAAACCGACATATTCTTTTGACAGCAATTGGGCTATTCCGGTTACAGAAGAACCCAGTACTTTACGGATGCCGATTTCTTTTACCCGTTTTTGTGTCGCATAGGCAATTGCTCCATAAAGACCTAAACAGGCGATAAGGATAGCAATCATTGAAAAAATTTTACTCAGTTGCTGGAATTGAATTTCAGCATGGAAAAGCTGTTCAAATTGCTCGTCGAGAAACCCATATTCCATAGGATGTTCCGGTTCTGCTTTCTTCCATGCATTTTCAATTTCCTCCAGGTTTTGGCTGATTTGATCTGTCTTCAATCTGACCAGGATGGTACTGATATATTTGTTGCCCAGTGCAAGCGCTGCCGGATGGATCCCTGTATGAATATTATTCAGTTGAAAATCACGGGCAACACCCTTGACTTCTTTCTTTTCTCCAAAAAAATCAACGTTCTGGCCAAGAGGCTGATCCCATCCCATTGTACGGACCATCGCCTCATTTACAATTACTTTGTTGGAATCTGCCGGAGTTAAATCCAGTCCCGAAACCATCTCCATCCCGAGTGTATGAATATAATCATGATCGATATAAAACTGACTTAAATTGTAAGAAAGGCCATCCTTGTCTGCAAGAAAAGAAATGCCGCCTCCAAAAGGAGTACCTGCTGAAACAGTGACGCTGCTTACTCCTGAAAGCTGCATTAATTGCTGCTTCATCAACGGGGCATTGATTTTACTGAATCGTGGTGTTTTTAAAACCAGCACCTGATCTTTTGAAAATCCGAGCCGCTCAGAGCTTAAATATTTCATTTGTTTTTGAATAACAATAACTGCAATGACCAGAACAATGGCTATTGCAAACTGAGCAGTCATTAATAGTTTACGGGCAGCAAATCCGGATGTACCTGCAGAGACCGCTTTTCGGATTGCATATAATGGCCGGAATCCTAAGATCAGAGCTGCCGGATATATTGCCGACGCCATCAAAAGTAAGAAGACTACAAAAAATAAGATAGTGAGGTTAGGAAGACTCAGAAAAAATGACTGGTTTATCTCCGTATCCAAAAGGTTATTAACAACAGGAAGTAAAACAGAACTAACCACAACAGCTACCACAGCAGCAATGCTGCACAACAGAACACACTCTGCCAGGGGCTGCGCTATTGTATGCCATTTATTTGATCCCAGTATTCTCTGAATGCCGAAATCTTTTTTCCGGGTTGACAAATCGGAAATGGAGATGCTGATGTAATTAAATGATGTTGAAAAAATAAGAATTAATCCTATCAGCCCGAAAATATAAAGATACCTGATGTCTACCGGGTCTGGCGAGGCGATGATATCTCTGGAATAGAGGTGAATGTCACGAACAGGTTGCAGTTGAAAAACAGGTGGGTCTTTAAGCCACCACACATTACCTTTCATGGCATTATTAATCTTTGCTGAAGTTTTTGCCAGATCGGACTGCCCCGTCAGTTTCAGATAAACATGTCCTTGCTGACTCCAGGGATCATCGAGGTTTTTAAGTGTCTGGATAGAGCCGACAAGATTCATTTTGAGATGCATATTAGAAGGGATATCCGCAATTATTCCGGTTATAGTCAGATTCTGGTTGTCGATAGAAATGGACTTGCCCATTGGATTTTCCGTTCCGAAAAGTTTGGCTGCTTCTTTTTTTGTGAGAATAACCGAATTGGGCATTTCCAATGCATGTGTAGCATCTCCCTGTAAAAAATGGATATCAAAAAAATACAGCAGGGAAGCGTCGGCCCATATAAAATCTTTTTCAATAAAAACTTCTGTGCCCACCTGCAGGGTTGCCAGCTGTACAGGCTTAACACGCGCAATTTCTTTTATTTCCTGAATTTTGTTTTCAATAAAACCTGTTATCGGTAAAAAAGTGAAGGCAGACAGGGCTTTGTCGTTTTTACCCGACGCATTTTTCTCAGAAACCAGACGGTAGGTATTGGCTCCATCGGGGTGCATCCTGTCATAAGAGTTTTCATGGTAAATGTAGCTGGCAATACAAAATGAAGACACTAACCCGGTAACAAGTCCCAAAAGATTAATCAGACTAAATGCTTTGTTTCTCCAAAGATGCCGGACAGCTCCGTTAAAAATGTGTTTGAGCATAATGGTAGTGGTTTGTAGTTAGGCAGAAGGCAGAAGGCGGCAGGCAGTAGGGAACAGCCGGAGTTCGATGATTCGTGCCTAAGCATTTTTTTGCCATCACTATTTATATTTTTTGAAATGATTTATTAATGATACAACATTTTCACATTTGCCCGTAACTCGCAACTATACTCTACACACTGGCTGTTTACGTTGAACGTTAAACGTTAAACGTTCAACGTTATTCGGTTCTCAAACTCTTTACAGGGTTGATTATGGCTGCTTTTATCGTTTGAAAACTGATCGTTAATAAAGTAATCATAATAACTGAAACGCCTGTTATGAAGAATATACCTGCGCCTATATTTATACGATAGGCAAAACTCTGCAGCCATTGATTCGCTGCCCACCATGATGCCGGTATAGCAATCAAAAGAGCAATCAATACCAGTTTCAGAAAATCAGCTGATAACATTACTGCGATATTGCTTACAGATGCACCAACTATTTTTCTAATGCCAATTTCTTTTTGCCTTCTTTGTGCAGTGA
>JAATGW010000725.1 GCA_015654495.1 Chitinophagales bacterium | reverse complement strand
ACTGCATTAAATGAACTTTACTTAGCGTAATTGGCCGTATGTTGACTGAAGGCAACTTTAAGATTTTTTGGTAGTAGAATCCCGCTTTCTTATGTTGTCCGGTCTTAACATAAAAGTTTCCTATTACCTGATTGTAATGTATAAAGTCAATAATTTTCTGTTCCTGCGTACTATATAAATTGCTGTTTTGTGTGGTACTGAACAGCTTCATCATATCTAAATAATATTGTTCGGCTTTTGCATATTGTTTCATAGCTGCATAACAATTTCCAAACATTTCATTTAAGTCTACTGTATGCGCCAGGTCCAGTGGTGGAACTTCTTTTATTGTTTTGTGCAAATATTCCAGGGCGACTTCCTGTTTTCCCAATTCGATATAATCAAAAATTGCCAGGCTCAGATCACCATAAAAATCATCGAATTGTTTGCTTCTCTTCAATATGTCCAGGGCCTTTAAAATGGTTATCAGGCTTTCGCTATACATCGAAACGTGCGCATAAATCAGCGCGAGCTTCGCATAATAGAAAGCAGCCTTTGCAGTATCGGCCGTTGCTTCCATCTGCTGAACCAACTCAAGCCTGTATTTTAGTTGTTTGTGCTGGTCACTCTGGTATTCACTGATCTCAGCAAGTGTATTATAAGCATCAAGGATTTTTTCATTGTCCAGTTGTTTATAGACTTTTATGACCTGACGCATGATGTTTTCTGCTGTATCAAATCTTTTCTGCCTTACATTACAAAGGGCAATGGACTGAAGCGTCTCTGCTACCTTTAATGGAATACCTAGTTGTGCAAATAATTGTCGCGCATTATCGATGCTTTGCAACTTTTGCTGCGAATAAAATGTGTTTGTATCTGCTATGCTGTTCCCAAGTTGATTCCAGCTATTTGCTTCCTGAAAATAATTTTTATTTGAATGATAAAAATCAATAGCTTTTTTACTTAGGGTGCTGCCGCGGGTCCACTGTCCTTTGATCACATAATAGTTCCCCAGCAATGATGTTACAGCGTTATTCATCATTTTATCGGGAGTCCGGCTTTCTAACTGCTGCGCCTGTTTTAAAAATATCAGGGCACTGTCTGCGTCGCTTTCAAGTCTGTTTCCTTTAAAAAGATAAAAACAGCTAAGCTCCAGGCAGGCAGCTATTTTGCTGGTGTCGTCTTTAGAATTATGATATTTTCTGAATAGCTCATCCGTTTGGGTCGGATCAATTTGTGCCAACAGTGAACATGCTGAAAGCACTAATATAGCGGGCAGGAATAGGTATCTTGACATTTTCTTCAATTTTGGAACAAAATGGTATGCAACCTTGAAGTTAAGCTTTGAGCATCTTTTGAGCCAGTAGACCGTCCGGCAAAACGGTAAATCCCAGATGTAATGTAATTTTTTCTATAATCGCCCTGTTTGCCAATTCCTGTAATTTGTTATACATCTCGTTACACCTCAGTCCTCAATATCTGTGTTGAAGTTTATCTTATGCAGGACTTTTTAATTCTGACAAAAGCAACAGTGCTGTTTTCCTGAACGTTGATCGTAGGATTAGGTAGTTTAACCGATAATAGGTTACTGTGTTGACTTTGCTGGTTAAGTGATTTGAGATTTCGAAGGCTGGATCCAGACCACTGTTAAACTCATAGCGGTTGATTTGGGTCTTACATCGCCAAGGCGGGCTAGTTTCATTTGAATTTCTTTTCTATTGTCTGACGCCTGCCGCGGCGGGCTAGGAACCTTGCTAATTTGCATTGTTAAAAGTTATAAGAGCGCCATTATCCAGTGTTTTTTGTGGATTTGATAAAAGAGACAAATTTCCCGGATAGTATAGCGATGATAATTTCTTTCTTGAAATTTTGATTTACTTTCTTAGCTGAAAGGGTGTAAGACCAATTTTATGGTAGTTTTTTACTTTTAAAATCATGTATCAATTTGTAGCTGATTTTATTAAAAATTTAAAGATGCCGACAACGGCACGTGAAAAGAATATCCTGAAACCCAAGCCTGACCTAAGTAATCGGGCAAACTACCTAATCCTGCGTTGATCGTTCCGTCAGTTACTGACGATAGGGTCGCTGGACATCCTGAATATCCACTGGCAAAATGCATGTGCAGATAGTACTTTGTGGATACCCTCAATATCCGCTGAGTATGCCGGCAGCAAGCAGGTTATAGAAACTTCTGGCAGCTTTGTCTATGGCTTATAATCATTGGCCTTAATCCATAAATCCTTATTGAATAGTAGAACCTGATTAATGACGCCTTCTTTGGTTTTAGTAAATTTGAGCGGATAATTTTTTAATTCGTTAAAAAATTCCAATTCAGAAGTCTGGTCAAAAATAATTTCCGATCCGTTCCAAACTTCAATCAGAACCAGATGGTTATTTTTGGTTATTATCTTTACATACTCGTCTTTTCCTGGTTCAAATTGAAACTTATAGTATCCTTCATAAGCTTTAAAATCATCACGTCTTTTTAAGTCCAGATCCTGAAAATCAAAACTAAAGTCAATATTTGGCGAAATGCCTTTCATTTTAATTGATTGTGCTTTGCCTTTTTCATCCAGTGTAAACATT
>JAATGW010000078.1 GCA_015654495.1 Chitinophagales bacterium | reverse complement strand
TGATAGGTTTTGCAAAAGGACAACCCTATAGAGATGAACTCAATTTTGAAGGAGAGCTCAATAAAGTTTATCTGCTGAAAAAATATCACCGCAATGGACTGGGGAAGAAATTAGTTTGTGCTGTTGCTGCATAATTCAGGCGACGGAATATTCACTCCATGCTTTTGTTCGGAGATGCGGCTAATCCCAGCAATGGATTTTATGAAGCTATGGGAGCAGAAAAAATCCTTACTGAAAATGGCGAATTTCATGGCGGGTACGGATGGAAAGATCTGGAAAAGCTGAAAGAGAAGTGCTAACAAGCCAGAAGTCCTAAGCCATAAGTCATAAGCCGGGAGCCAAAGCTCCTGAATTAAGCCAGGGAACAGGACTTCAGGCATATGTGAAGATGTATTACCCGAAACGCCGACATCAGATTTTTAACTTCCTCAGTTTATTTTTTTACAAAAGGAATTGAATAGGATTCGGCATTGTTCATGTACAGGCGGGCATAATAAGATCCGGAGGCAAAATCACGCACGGAGAAATTAATCTGGTTATTTCCTTCGCCGAGGCTGACGGCTTTTTCCAACATTATTTTTCCTTCACTATTAAAAATAGTAAGGGTTCCTTTCGATTCCACCGGCGTTTTAATTGACAGAACCGCGTCTGCTTCTACCGGATTCGGGAAAAGCTGCAGCTTTATATTTCCTTCAGTTGGCGATGGAATAGTTTCCCTTTTAAATATATCTGCGGTACTTAAAGTAAACATAGCAGTTGGAATCAGATTGATCAGTTCAACATAATTATCAACCGCATTTCTGGTTGTGAATCCCCTCCGCGTCCATGTCAGCCCGGCATTGGCACTACTATAAACCTGCAGGTCTGCTTCCTTCAGGTTATTCAATTCCTTGTCGAAGTAATTAAATCTGAGTTTTGCGGTCAGCCGGGTGGTTATTGATGATGAAATTATAAAGTACCTGAATATACTTTGACCTTTTAGTTTGCTGAGTTGTGCTGTATGACCCCTGATGATTTTTACATTACCCAGATTCTGAGTGGAAGAAATATTTATACCGATATTGCCCGGATTGACATTTGCCGGAATGTTTAATGGTTGCGTAATCTGAATTTCACCACCATTTTTCGCGGTTATACTGCTTTCATTTGTTTCTCCATTGATAATTGCTTCTGGTGCAAGGATGATATTAAAGCTGTCCAGTTCAAGGTATCCGGTGCGAAAAAGAATTTCGCTGGCAATATTCAGGTTGTTGAAAATCGCTACTGATGATGAAACTCCTTTTGAAATGATGAGCTTGTAAATATTCAGATCGGTTGTACTTGAGATTTTCGAATTGGTAGTTCCGGTGAAAGTGAGACTTGCCGAGGAAAAATCAACTTCACCTTTATTGATGAGGTCGCCATTGTTGATCGTTATCGCAATATTTCCCGAAGATTTTATTATCCCCTTTTCTGATACGGTTATTCCCTGACCGCATAAGGACGCAGGCAATACCATCAGGAATAAAAGCCGGATCGATTTTTTCAGCATCGAAGAAATTATTTTATTCAATAAATCCAAATGCAACAGTACCCGCACCGGAAACTCCGTTTACATTTTTGTATGGAATCCCGATTATATAGTTTCCATTTTTCATACCAACGGAATTGCCGAAAAAGTTTTGGTTGGAGGAAATCGCGATTGCTTCATTATCATTTATTACTTTATGCAGATTAAAATAATTCCCTTCCGGATTTTTTTTGTATACCAGTACAGTACCTGCCTTGAAACTATAATAGGATGAACCACCGCTATGGTACAACACGCCACCTGGCATACTAACCATCAGGTAGGAATTATCCAGTGTAGCGCTTATACCCAACCAGTTTGTACCGTCATAACCCTGTTGATTGTAAAGAAAAATATAGGTGAGCATTGCCCAGTCAGTCGTTCTTCGCTCATATAGGTATACCGCAGCTGTTGTGTTGGTATAGGGGGGTGCCATTGGAGCCGTTGCCACTATCAGATTTCCACGGATACAGACAGAGAAACCGAAAAGGCTTTTAGCTGTTGTGCCCGCTAATTTGAACTGTTGTGCCCATGCTCCTCCACCGTATACAAAAACATATGCAGCACCAGCATCGGTGTAGTTATACGTAAGGTTATCCTGCGAGGGCGCGCTCACCACGCAATAATCTTTATCAATATCCACTTCAAATCCGAACTGATCTCCCGTTCTGAGGTCTGCTGGTTTGAGTGTTTGCAGGTAATTCCATATGCGGTTTGTATACTGATAAACTTCAGCAATACCTGTACCGCTGTAAGGAGCGGTTGCAATAATCACCGGGCCTCCTGTAGTAACAGCACTCACGGTTACGTTGAAGCCAAAATATTCGGCGGCGGCAGGTGTAGCACGGGTAAATGAAGTTTGAAGTGTCCAGGTGTCAGCAGCACCTTTCAGAAATACATAAACCTTACCGGCAGCGTAAAATGTCCCGGATTTATAACCGGGCGCAGAAGCTACTATGTAATTTCCTGAAATGGCTACACTCATCCCAAAGTAGGCCTGCTCCTGCGGATCGGATGCAAATTTCTTTGCAACCTGGGTCCAGGCTCCTGTATTTAATTTTTTATAAACATAGAAAGCGCCTGCAGAAAGTTTGGTGCCACTATCCGCCCTTGGCGCGCCGATCACTGCATATGTTTCATTTATCGCTACATCCGCGCCGAAATATCCGGCAGTTTTTAGTTCTGCTGCCGGCAAACTTTGTTGAGCCGCGGTAATCGAATTCGATGCACTGCCGGCACTCAGCGGGAGCCACTGCGAACCATCAAACAGAAAGAGCTGGCGATTGTCGGTATCGAACACAACAAGGCCTGCAGCCGGCGAAGGAATAGCTTTACGCTGAACAGCAGTGAGCCTTGGTGGAAGAAAACCCTTGTTTGTTGATTGCAGATCGAGAATAGAAGATTTATGCGGTGCATTGCCTGATCCGATAGTCACACCCTGGGAATAGCCAAAGCTTTGGAAAAACAGCACAGCACAAAACAGCAGAAACGTGATTCTGTTTAACATCATGCGGAATTTTATACTACTTTATTACAGAGCAGAAACTTGTGATCAGTTGCGGCTGTTTCAACTGAGGTCGGATAGGCTGTGGCTGTAGAGGAAGCCTCCCTGATCTTACTTAGAAACCAGGGTGAGAATTCAGGTTTACTAAATATACGGAATGCAAAGCAGAATCTGAAAAGGAGAATTAAAATTCAGGGCTCAACCTGTCGGAAATAATGATCGGATTGTGAACTCCGGTTTGACAACTGCCAATTTTGAGTTTGTTATAACAATTTGTTTTCTACATTTAACTGGTGTTCAACCTCCCGTGACCCATTCGTGACCCATTCAGGTTTTTCTGGTTAAGTTCTCACAGCTTTGTAGCCCTGCTTTTTCATAATTAAAGGAATCTTTAAGCAATTAGCCATGCATATTATGATGAGGTATCTTTTTGCACCCTTGTTTTTTATCAGCCTGGCTTCATCTGCACAACATATTGTGCTAAACAGTGACCTGGCGGCCCATAGCGAAGAACTGAAAGTGAAAATGGGGTCAATGGGCGGAAATAAGATCTGGAAATTCAGGTTTGGCGAATATGCCGTAGGTACAAGTAAGCGTGGATGGGAGACCACCCATACCAAAACTAATTTCTGGGGAACAAAATCGGAATCAAGCAGCTCGCAGAAATTCTCGTTTCAATTGCTGAACAATACCACAGACACGGCTTATGTCAATGCGTCTAAAAATGTTGATGTTAAAACCCTGCATGAATTGAGCCTGATTCCGGGACTGAACTGGGGTATTGAAATAGATGAAAAAGAATCGGAGAATTTTTTTGCCTATATCTCACTAACAAATGATTCTACAGTCGACTGGGTTCTTTATGTACACAATGTAAGCGGGGCCAGTACAGAAACCAAAACAGAGGCATTTATGACGGGCAGTTCGAGAAGGATCAATATTATTCCGGCGACTTCAAATAAAAACGGAGAGGACAAGAGATCCATTCCCGCTGTAGGTTATGAATTTGAAGAGAACGGAAAAACCCTGGGTGCATTGCAGTATTATGGCGGTGGCATGATGGGATCGAATAAGAATATTGTATGGCTTCACAGTGAACTTGATTCGAGGATGAAGCTACTTATTGCGGCAGCTATGACTGCTATTCTGCAATTTAAAAATTGAGCAGGACTTGTCCGCTGATCAACAGGAACGAAAATAATTTACTGATGAATAAACTGAAATTCAGCAAAGATGAAGGCTCTGCTTTTTATAAAGAGCTGACTGAAAGAATTGACCAGTATTTCAGCGACAGGGGAATTGCAAAAACAGGTAACAGAAAAATGTTCTTTAAAATCGGACTGTACTTTAGCCTGGACATATTGTTTTATGCATTGATGATCACAAGTAAATCGCCGGCTGCTTTTTATTTTTTTTATTTGCTGATGGGTTTATCCGTTCTGCTTACTGCTTTCAATATCTCTCATGATGCTGCGCACGGTGTCGCTGTCAAAAGCAGGTACTGGAACAAAATACTTTTCTCCATCAGTTTTAATCTGCAGGGCAATAATGCATATGTGTGGGGTAAGAATCATAATGAGTCCCATCACCTCTACACCAATATTGAAGGAAGTGATATAGATGTACTGAATAATCCGCTTTTCAGGATGACGGAAACGCAGCCGCTGAAATGGTTTCACCGTTTTCAGCATCTCTATGCACCTCTGCTATATTTACTCTATTCCATTAACTGGTTTTTCTTTCGCGAAACACTGATGCTTTTCAATATTTCCAGCCGCACGATCAAAATTGAGATTCCGCGGCGGGAAGTGTTTAAGCTGATCCTGTTTAAGTTGCTGTATATCGGCTACATGATTGTTTTACCCATTTTTCTGCTTCCCTTCGGCTGGTCGACTGTTCTGCTTGCATTTTTGCTGAACCATTTCATGGTATCTGTCATTTTTGTAGGCGTATTAGGCGTATCGCATTTATCCGACTATGTTGCACATCCGGTTCCCGATCAAAATAATGTACTGAAAATGAGCTGGCCAAAACTTCAGCTCTGTACCTCTGTTGATTATAATGCCGGCAGTGTTTTTTTCAACTGGACACTTGGCGGCTTTAATGCTCATGCTCTTCATCACCTGCTTCCAAATGTGAGTCATGTACATTATCTGGATATACTCCCCATCTTCAGAGAACTGGCGGAGAAGCATCAGTTGATCTATATGGAGATGACCTATAAAGAGTCACTGAAATCGCATTTTCGTTTTTTGAAGTCGATGGGTAGAAATCAGAAATTACAAACGGTTTCCTTTGCGGGATAAACATCTGCATATAGATGAAGACAGTGAGTTGCTGAAAAAGATTTACCGCGAGGTGGATCTGCAACTGGTTATGAAAAGAGGATATTTTTTCAGAAAAATACTTTTCAAGTTTATCCTCTATTTTTTTGTTGTTTGTGTAAGCTATATATCATTGTATTTTATTAAAAGCTCATTACTGTTTCTAAGCTGTTTTGTGCTGTACGGATTTGCTTCGCTTTTATTTGCTTTTAATTTTTCTCACGATTTTTCTCACAACACTATTTTCCGGAACAGGAACCTGAACAATTTTTGTTTTATTGCAATTTATGCATTGATTGGCGCGCATGCTGAAGCCTGGAAGCTGCGGCATA
>JAATGW010000624.1 GCA_015654495.1 Chitinophagales bacterium | reverse complement strand
GTTTTTGTCACGAACAAATTAGCGCCGCGCTGATATCGTGACTTCCTACTGCCTGATTGAGCAAGAGAAAGAGAAAGAAGCGAGAAATAGTAACAGAACCCGAAACAGTAACAGTAACCGCGTTAGATGCTTAGGCATCAAACCTCCAAACGCCGGCCGTTCCCTCCTGCCTACTGCCTATTGAAATTGCCTAATTATTCAGCAAATGCAGCAACCAATCCGGATGTACACCCAGTACAATAACCAGCACAGCTGTAATAACCATCACTGTTTTAAACCCTTCGGAGAATTTCAGCCCAGGGTCATTACCCTCGCGGAAGTACATGGCCTGTATAATTCTGAAATAATAGTACACACTGATAGCGGCGCATATAACACCCAGAATAACCAGCCAGAACATAGCTCCGTTCTTCATGGCTGCCAGAATCATATAATATTTTGCAAAAAAGCCACCGGTTAAGGGAATCCCCGCCAATGAAAACAGAAAGACAGCTAGCATTGCTGCCAGCAGGGGCTGGTGTTTGGCAAAGCCGTTAAATCCTTCGTAGGTATAATCCTTCATACGTATCAGTACAGCAAAAATGCCGATCGTTGGCAAACTATAGGCCGCAGTGTACAGGATCAATCCCTGCTTGCCGATACTGTTTAATGCGAAAAGAGATAAGAGCATAAATCCGGCCTGGGCAATACTGGAATAGGCCAGCATCCTTTTTACACTCTGCTGAAACACGGCGGTAACATTTCCGATTATTAAAGTCGCCGCTGTAAGTAAAGCGATCAATAGCTGCCACTGACTATGCAGTTTCCCGAATGAATTTTCAAAAAGCCTCAGAAATGCAATGAAAACAGCTGCTTTAACAATGGTTGCCATGAACGATGTAAAAACTGCAGGAGAACCATCATAAACATCGGGCGTCCAGAAATGAAAAGGTACCGCCGAAACTTTAAAAGCCATAGAAATCATCAGTAATACCAGACCTGCTGCTGTCATTACGCTGAGCTTACCAAATCCAAAATTCATCGCGTCAGTATAAAATGTTCCTGTGGCACCATACAAAAGAGCGATCCCCATGAGCATTAAACCGGTGGAGAAAGAACCCATCAGGAAATATTTAAGCGCAGCTTCATTGCTTTTCAGATTTCGTTTATCGCTGCCTGCAAGTATATAAAGTGGTATTGAAATAATTTCTATGCCAATAAAAAGCATCAGCATTGTTTTGAAAGAAGAAACGATGGCAACTCCACAAAGAACAAAAAATATCAAAGCAAAAAAGTCAGCAGTATAATTGCCGACCTCTTCAAGGTCGGGGCCTGAAAGTAAAAAGTAGATCAGTGTGCAAACAAATGCGATCGTGTTGAATATAAGTCCGAAACTGCTGAACTCCAGCATTCCGTGAGTATCAATATTGAAAAAAGAAAGTCCGCGATATTCAAGCCAGTTCACCCCAATCAGCAGCAGTATGCCTGCGATGGCAACATAACGCGAAGTTGCTTTGTTTTTTGAAACAACTCCCGTATACATCATCACCACACCGAGAAGAGCCGATAAAATAATCGCATTCATAAATTCCGTTCAATTAATTTTTGGCAGCAATACGCGCAAGCAGGGTCTCTGTACTGGCTTTTATCATTTCAAACATAGGAGCGGGATAAACTCCTACCATAAAAATCAATACTACTATTACGGCAAGAACTATCCGCTGATTCATTGTGATCTCTTTCACCTGTTCTGACAACGGTGACAGGCCTCCGTAGAAAACATTTTTTATCATATTCAGCGTGTAAATCGCCGCAAGGATAATGCTCAGACCCGCAAATGCAGCTACCCAGGCATTAAATCTGAACAGGCCGCTGAACATCAGGAATTCACCAACAAATGCATTTGTGAGAGGCAGTGCAGTATTCGCTAATGCCACTATCACAAGCATTATAGTGAGTACAGGAGCTTTTTGAGCAATCCCACCTAACTGTGAAATTTTTCTTACTCCTAATTGTTGTTCAAGCAGCCCGGCTACTATCCACAATCCAAGTATATTGATACCGTGATTAAACATCTGTACAATCACGCCGCTGAAAGCCGCATCATTCAAGGTAAATATTGCTGCGCACATAAGGCCGATATGTGCAATGGAGGACCAGGCGATGAGCCTCTTGATATCATCCTGAACTATGGCTATACAGGAAGCATATATCATTCCTGCCACAGATAAACCGATTATGATCGTATCAAAATTCCTGACTGCTGCGGGGAATACCGGAACCAGCCAGCGGATCACTGCAAAAATCCCCATCTTGACCATAACAGCACTTAACACCATTGTAACCGCGGGCTGCGATTGTTCATACACATCAGGCTGCCAGGTATGAAAAGGAAATATGGGCATCTTAATTGCAAATGCAACAAAGAACAACCAGAATAACCAGTTCTGTTCGCCTGCACTCAGGTTCAGTTTATAAAAAGACATCAGAGAAAATGACTGATCGGGTGTTTTCAGGTATACATACAGGATACCAACAAGCAATAAAAGTGAACCTGCAAATGTGTATATGAAAAACTTAAAAGCTGCCTGAATCCGCTTTTCACCGCCCCATTGCGATGCAAGAAAATAAGTCGGTATCAGGGCCAGTTCCCAGAAGAAATAAAATACAAGCGCATCAGTGGCCATAAAAACACCCATCATTCCGCATTGTGCAAGCAGCATCAGTCCATGAAAACTATTTGAACTGCTGTAGCGTGTATTCCAGGTGGATATAAAAATCAGCGGAAATACGATTGCGTTGAGAAGGCATAACATTCTTGAAATCCCATCTAAAGAAAATCCAAAACTGCTGCCGATATCTACAAGCCAGAAATATTTCACCTCATTGAGCAAATAATATTTCTGATCAATGTACAAAAATGTTATTCCCATCAGTGCAAGCGTAAGCACTGATGAAAACAACGACCAGATTTTTACATTTCTTTCATCTTTTATAAAAAAAGAAATGATCCCACCTATCAGTGGTAACCAGATCAACAGTGCGGGAAAATTGTCAAAAGCAGCTATCATATCTTATATGCCTGTACTCAGGATTTCCAGAAAAACTGAATGATAAATAGTAAAATAGTCGCCGTAACCATGATCAGGATATAGGAACCAACCTGTCCGCTTTGTACCAGCCTCAGCTGACGGCTGCTGTACTGAACAAGTTTTCCTGCTCCGTTCACAATTCCATCTATGAAAATTTTATCGAAATTTTTTAAGAAGGCCGACAACCACAATAAAGGTTTACTGATAACCGCATCATACAGTTCATCAACATACCATTTGTTTTCGAGTACCTTGCCTATTCCTGTTTCCTGAGCACTGGTTTTTTCATATCGGCTGAATCTGTTCCAGGCAAGACCGATCACAACAAGGATAATAGCCGCCACACCAAACATCATCAGGTATTCCATGGTGTGACTTAATTCATGAGCTTCTGTTTTAAGAGCGGTTGAGGCTGCGAAAACAGGTGCCAGAAAATGTTCAAGCCGGTGTCCGCCTTTCATTAAAACATCTGGAATTCCAATCCATCCGCCGGCAACAGATAATATCGCAAGTACAATAAGGGGAATCGTGATTGCCGCCGGGCTCTCATGCAGGTGATGTTCCTGATCATGAGTTCCGCGGAATTTTCCAAGAAAAGTCATCGCGTATAAACGGAACATATAAAATGCCGTCATCAAAGCGCCAAGAACACCAAGGATATAATAAGCGGGGCTCTTTAAAAAAGAAGCCGTTAGAATTTCATCTTTAGAGAAAAACCCGGAAAGCGGTGGAATACCTGCAATGGCTAGGCATCCCAGCAGGAATGTGATATGGGTAATGGGTAAATATTTTTTAAGGCCACCCATATTGCGGATATCCTGTTCATGATGCATGGCATGGATCACGCTTCCTGCGCCAAGAAAGAGTAAGGCTTTAAAGAAAGCATGCGTCATTACATGAAATACTGCTCCTGTATATGCGCCTACACCCAGGGCAAGAAACATATAACCCAGCTGGCTAACCGTAGAATAAGCCAGTACCTTTTTAATATCATTTTGTTTAAGCGCGATGGTGGCTGCAAATAATGCAGTTGCCAGTCCGGTTATTGCCACTATAGTTTGAGTAACCGGTGAGAGCGTATACATAATATTGCTTCGGGCAACCATATAAATACCAGCAGTCACCATTGTTGCGGCATGTATTAAAGCAGAAACCGGCGTTGGACCTGCCATAGCATCAGGCAACCAGGTATAAAGAGGAATCTGCGCAGATTTACCCATGGCACCTATAAACAGCAGCAGTGTAATGCCTGTAAGGATTTTTACCGGAGTTTCAGCTGCACCTGCGAATACTGTACTGAAATCAGTTGATCCAAACTGGCTGATCATCCAGAAAATACCAAGTAGAAAACCGAGATCGCCTATGCGATTCATTACAAAGGCTTTTTTGGCAGCCTTGTTGTATTCGTCATTTTTAAACCAGTACCCGATCAAAAGATAAGAACAAAGCCCTACGCCTTCCCAGCCAATAAACATGATCACATAGTTGGCACCAAGTACCAGTAAGAGCATTGAAAAAACAAAGAGATTGAGATAGGCAAAATACCTCGCGAAATGGGGTTCAGTTTCATCCTTCATATAGGCAGAAGAATACAGGTGGATCAGAAAACCAACACCTGTAATAATCAGCAGAAATAAGGAAGAAAGCTGATCGACCTGGAACGCAAATGCAATATTAAGTTTGGCTACATGAATAAAGTCAAAAAGAGATATGATCTGGGGAGTAAATCCGGGTTCTTTCACCTCCAGGAAAATCAACAGGCTTACGATAAAGGAAGCCAGGATTACTCCGGAACCAACAACTGAAACCACAGTTTTGGATAAATATTTTCTGCCGAGGCCATTCAACAGAAAGCCCAGCAACGGAAAAAGCGGAACCAGATAAATGAGTTTACTCATGACAGTCAGTGTATGTCTTTACAGAATAATGCTTTTATTCACATCATTGCTGTAAGTCACTAGTGTTTCAACCTGTTTAAAAAATTTATATCAACCGAATGAATATTTCTGTACATCATAACTATTATCGCCAGACCCACGGTAACTTCTGCCGCTGCAACAACCATGATAAAAAATACAAAGAGCTGAGCTTCTGTACCCGCTGCTGATGCAGGATTAGCTGCAACTGCAGCCAGGTGCTGCATTTTTGAAAATGCAACAAGAAGAATATTAACCGCATTCAGCATCAACTCAATGCACATGAATATAATGATGGCATTACGGCGGGTTAGTACTCCCACAATGCCTATGCAAAAAAGGGTGAGAGAAAGAAATAAATAATAATTAACCGGCATCATAGTCTTCTCTTTTTGATCAATCTTTTTTACCGATAACCACAGCACCAACCATCGCACTCAGGAATAATACACTGCTTATTTCGAAAGGAACTACATAATCAGTAAACAGTACTTTACCGAGGTGATGAATAAGCCCGATATTTCCCTGACTCATTTCAACATTCTGAAACCGCAGTTCTGAATTCTTCAATGCAGCAACAAGCACAAGTAATAAAGTGCCGCCGGCGATTGTACCTGCCATCTTGAGCCACTTGTTTTTCTGAGGTTCTGAATCTGTATTCATATTCATGAGCATGATTACAAACAGAAACAAAACCATTATAGCTCCTGCATATACTATTAGGTTTACAATTGCCAGAAACTGCGCATTTAAAAGAATATAATGACCTGAAATTGCGACGAAAACGCATATCAGCCAGAGTACACTATGCACCGGATTCCTGCTGAAAACCACCATCAGTGCGCTTAGTATGGCCAGTGCAGTCAGGAACCAGAAAAGAATTTCCGAAATATTCATTGGTGAATTAATCTGTTTTTTTTGCGCGCTGATTTGCTTTATGCTCTTCAATCCGGCCTTGCGCTTTGGCAAATTCTTCCGGTTGTGTAACAGGGTCAGGGATCAGCAGATCCGGCTTTCCGTATATAAAACTTTTACGGGTAAAGTTAGCCGGGGCAAATGTTTCAGTGAGATAGATCGCATCCTTAGGGCAGGCTTCCTCACATAATCCGCAAAAGATACAGCGCAGCATATTGATCTCATACCTCGCTGCATATTTTTCTTCCTTATACAAATGCAGTTCGTCATTCTTCCGTTCTGCTCCTT
>JAATGW010000306.1 GCA_015654495.1 Chitinophagales bacterium | reverse complement strand
GATCATGTTCCCAACAATTTTTGCATTGGGAGTAAAAGATCTTGGTGCGCACACTAAAAGAGGTGGATCTTTTATCATCATGTCCATTTTTGGTGGAGCGCTGATGCCATTTCTGATGGGCTATATTGCTGATCATTATTCCACGCCTATGGCCTTTTTGGTACCGATGCTGTGCTTTATCACCACCTTTTATTTTGGATACTCCGGATATAAAATCAAAACCACCGCATGAAAAAATATTGCCTTGCGCTGGATTTAATTGATGATCCTGCGCGGATAGATGAATATGAAGAGATCCATAAAAACATCTGGCCTGAAGTAAAAACGCATATCCATGACTGTGGAATTACTCTTATGGAACTGTACCGGACGGGAGACAGGCTTTTTATGATAATGGAAACATCCGATGATTTCAGCTTCGAAAAAATGGCTGCAAAGGAATCAACCGATCCCAGGCTGCAGGAATGGGAAAGTTTTATGTGGACATTTCAGAAACCACTTCCCTGGTCCAAACCCGGTGAAAAGTGGGTGTTGATGAACAGGATATTCAGTAGCGCCTGAATTATTTTTCAAAGTGTATTAAACAATCAGGATAAGATCGGCTTATCACACTTTCAAATATTATTCAATTTAATAAAACCCAATTATGGAACAGAAAAGGCGCGATATTGTTAAAGCACTATCAGCTTTGACGGCCACTCTTATGATTCCATTCCGGGGACAAACAGAAACAGTTATGCAGGGCCGGATACCAACCGATACGGGTGAGCTCAATGATCTGTCAGATATAGTCAACCTGTTTGATTTTGAGAAAATGGCAGAAGGGAAAATGACCAGGATGGCTTATGAATATGTAGCGAGCGGAGCAGCTGATGAATATACCTTGCGTTGGAACAGACTGTCCTTTGATCAGTTAAAACTGAACCCTGATGTTCTGAAAGATGTCAGTAAACCCGATACAACTATTACTCTTTTTAAACATAAACTGCTCTACCCGATTCTGATTGCTCCCACTGCTTTTCACGGGATTATGCACCCGGAAGGTGAATCCGCGACAGCCAAAGGAGCAGGTGCCGCGAAAGCCATTTATACTGTCAGCTCTTTTACCACCACTCCCTTAGAAGAAATAAAAAAAGTAGCCACAGAGCCATTATGGTTTCAGCTATATATCAGAGATGACCGGGATTTTACCAAAAACCTTGTTCAGAAAGCAGAATTCCTGGGCTATAGTGCACTTTGCATAACTGTTGATTCACCTGTTGGGGGTGCTCGAAACAGGCAGGCTAAAGTAAAATTTAAATTACCTGACAATCTAAACGCACCATATGTAAACGGAGATTTTTTTGCAAAAAAGCCATTAACCTGGAAGGAAATAGAATGGCTGATTTCATTTGCCCGAACTCCTGTGTTGCTTAAAGGAATCATGAATCCGGCAGATGCGGAAAAGGCGGTTAACATTGGCGCATCAGGAATAATTGTCTCAAACCATGGCGGGAGAAATCTGGACACTGTTCCTGCTACCATCGAGGTATTACCGCAAATTGCCGAAAAAGTAAACCAAAGAATTCCGATTCTAATGGATGGCGGGATAAGACGGGGTACTGATGTTTTGAAAGCAATTGCTTTGGGAGCAAAAGCAGTACTGGTAGGCAAGCCCATATGTTATGCACTGGCTTCCGCCGGAGCAGAAGGAGTTACAAAAGCCCTCGAAATTTTAAGATCTGAGTTTGAAATGGCGATGGCATTAACAGGCAGAGCCACCATTGGCGACATAAACCCTTCAGTGATCTGGAAATAAGCCCGATGTCAACAGCAACAGAAAATAAGTTGCAAAAATTCAAATCCTGACCTCCCCCGCCACCCAATGCCATTAAGTTTAGGATTGCTTTTGAAAAGCAGAGCTGGGCCTAACCCGGGCAAAAATACCTCCGAGGTTTAAAACCGCAACCTTATTCAGCGATTCCAGTTTTGCCTCGCGGAACCTTTCGCGACCTTGTTGTGTTATTTCGATTATCCCGCATTCGGCTAAAATTTTGATATGCTTTGAAATGGCCGGCCGGCTGATTTTGAAATTCTCAGCTATGGTGTTGAGGTTGATCGACTGCCTTGCGACAAGACTAATGATATCTCAGCGTGTAGGATCGGCAATGGCCTGAAATACATCTCTTCTCATCCGCGATTGTTTATTAAGTAACCGATCGGTTTTCAAATTTTTTTATATCAATTCTCATTTACTTCGTGTAAATGATTAAACTATTCTACCTAATCAATTAAAGTTCAATATTTTGCCAGACAAGAATAATTGGATCCATACGGACCTGATTTTATGCAATTTATTCGGGGAAAAAAGGAACCTGAGGAATTGGACTGAGAAAAAGTCCGTTTTCATTGGAGATTTAACCTCGATCAACCATCATCCCGCGTCCATTCGCTAATGGCAAATCGCTATGAAATCTGTCGGGTCTCTGGTGTTTAAGTGGAGTTTAAACAAGGAACAAAATCATTTTCCTACTGCTCTAAAAATTTACTGGCATATTTCCCTTCACAAAAAATCAGATCCAGGATGCTCATATTTGTCTGGAATCCGATCCTCTCTTCAAAAACCTGTGCATACCTGAGTTCAGGTTTTATAAGCGATTGCTGAAAATTATTCGGCATAATCCGGTCCTGTTCATCCGTGATAATTTCATTGGAATCCGGGAATCCAGAATCAAACCGAATGAAACTCAGGTTTAAACCCAGCTTTTTCTGAGCCCAGGAATTACATTCCAGATTCCAGTCAAAAAGAAATTTCGACTTCAATTGATATAATTTCTCCAATTCTTCCTGGTAGTACAAAAACCAGGGCGATTTTCCATAAACCGAAAAAATTGACCTCCAATGGTGCATTTGCCATTTCGATTTCTGATCAATCAGGATATCGCGATAAATAGCTTTCTGCTCCCTGCCGCCTGATACCGGGATCGTAAGATTGATCAATCCGTTCGCCCCTGGGAGAATACACCTGTTACGAAAACTCGATTTTCTCCAATACTCATATTCGCATAAATCAACATTCGTTGCCCTATTTAAAGAACACCATGAGGCAATCGGCCCAAAATATTGATTCTCAATTTTTAAATTCACAAGCCTTGTTTTTGTTTAATCTTTCTGGAAATCTAACCGTGGCAAAGATTTACCCATGGTTTCTTTATAAAAAAATCTGAGAATTTAGTTGAGTTAAAGTTTTTATTGAATTGAAAATCATTTAATTGATAATATTACTACCTGCTAAAATTTATAGTAAAGTTTTTCTTTTGAACGCGAGTGCCGAAATTTTCATTTTCTAAATTTCTTAGCACAATTTTTATGTTTAAAATTTGCCAAAAATAGGAGATTAAAAAAATCTCCGACAAGAATCATCTAACTTCACTACCCTATGTTAATGATCCTGAGAACAGTTTTAGTGCTGCTACCCTTCTTTACATTTGGCGGTAAAACGGGCAAATTCAAAGACCCGGAATTTATTGGCATGACGAATTTTTCAATCGCCGAAGTCGGGCTAAGAGAAACCCGGGTCAAAGCCGATCTGCTTTTTTACAATCCGAACGACTATAAACTCCAGCTCAAAAAAGCTGCTCTTGATTTTTTTGTGGAAGAAAAACATGCAGGGAACTCTGATCTTGATACCTTCATCCGCATTCCTGCAAAAGACAGTTTTTTAATTCCTGTCGAAATGAAGATCGACATGAAGAATGCTTTTCCAAATGCACTGTTGATGTTGCAAAAGGAGGATCTGGCGATAAGAGTTGCCGGATTTGCGCGTGTTGGCCGGGCTGGTTTTTTTGTAAATATTCCGGTTAATTATTCCGGACTCCAGCCATTGCCCTGGAAAAAAAGAAAGCCGCCGGTGGTTTCCGGCGGCGATAGTTTGAAAATCGTTTCGAATTAATTTTTCGGGTGTCCCCCGTCTTCAGGTCGTTTGCAGGTCTTGGGCAATTTTTTATATGCGTCTTCGTCTGCTTTTACATCATCAGCGTCATAGCCAACATTCGCGATTGCAGTCTTGATATTTTCAATATTTGTACGATCAGTCATGTAAGTAACATTTACATAACCGCTTCGGAAATTGGCGACTACTTTAGTAACGCCTTCTTCATATTTAAGATAATCTTCCACCCTTTTTTTGCATTCTTCGCATTTAATTCCGGGTGTACTGATTTTTACGGTTACAGGTTTTTTTTGTTGAGCTGAAACACTCAGTGTTAAACCCGCCATCAGGATAAATAAAGATGTCCATTTTTTCATAGCGTAAAATTGATTTGCCAAAGTTATTTAAATGCCATTCCATCCGGCAGGATCGACCCGCCAGTTTAACAAAGTGTTCTGAACGGACGCATCTACAATACCTTTTTCCATCGCCAGCAGGATGAGGGTTTCGTAGTTGGTAAGAGAATAAACAGGAATTCCAGCTTTTTCAAAAGCCTCCGCCGCCTGACTGAATCCATATGTAAATATCGAAACCAGTCCGGATATTTCCAATCCTTCTGCCTTCGCAACTTCGCATACCTGCAGACTACTGTTCCCGGTGGAGATAAGATCTTCAATGATAATCGTCTTTTGCCCCTTTTCAAAATGCCCCTCTATCTGGTTCCCTAGTCCATGTTGTTTGGGTTTGGGCCTCACGTATACATAAGGCAGTTTCAGCTGATCGGCTGCCATTGCGCCCCATGCAATACCTGCAGTCGCTACACCGGCAAGCAATTCCGCATCCGGGAAATTTTCAAAAATGACATTACACATTTCACTTTTTATAAAATCACGCACATATGGGAATCCGAGTACCCTCCTGTTATCGCAGTAAATAGGGCTCTTCCAGCCTGAAGCCCAGGTAAACGGTTGTTGGGGATTCAACCGCACTGCATTAACTTGTAATAACTTTTCTGCTACTGCCTTTTCATTAGTCATGGGGCAAATTTATCCGGAATTCTCGTTCCCTGGATGTGAATTTGTAAAAAGTCTGCAGAGATCTTGTACAAGAAATTGTACAATGTCATTTTTTTGTTTAAATTTGATTATGATCACGACCTATTCCGATTTCAGGCAAAAATTAAAATCGTATCTGGATGCTGTATTAAAGAATCGAAATACATTGTTCGTCACCCGTACTAAAGGAGAAAATATTGTTGTACTCTCCGAGTCCGAGTATGAAGGTATTATCGAGACTTTTCATTTGCTGAAATCCCCTAAAAATGCGGAAAGGTTATTGCGAGCAGTCAACCAACATAAAGCCGGAAAAGGAAAAGAAAAGAAATTGATTGAGGAATGAAGATCGTTTTTATGGCTGACGGATGGGAGGATTATCTTTATTGGCAACAAACAGATAAGACAGTGCTGAAGAAAATAAATAGCTTAATTAAGGAAATACTGAGAAATCCCTTTGATGGAACCGGGAAACCCGAACCATTAATAGAGAATCTTAAAGGCTACTGGTCCAGGCGTATTAATCTTGAACATCGTTTAGTTTATACTGTTGAAGAAGAGCAGATAATCATTCTGCAATGCAGATATCATTATTAGCCGATGATAATCAACTTTTCTTTTGATACTGGCGCTTCTGTTTTCAAATTGATCATTCCCACCACCCAACTTGAAATTTTCCTGGAAAAATCGTGGGTTATACTCCGGAATATATCAAAGATGGAGGTGTGGGATTTGCGCTTGAAATTTATGAACAAGATCACTTGAGAATTTTTAATGATGAAATTTTCCCTGACAGGATCAAGTTGCTAAAAAGCATCTCTCCCGATTTGCATTCAAATTTTATCTTCTCACATAATCTTCAGCTAAAAAACAAATCAGGCGAAATTGTCAACCTCGTTCAACGAAGCTGCTTTATTAAATCAGACAACAAAGGCAATCATATTATGAGTTTTGGCACCATCAACAACATCGGTCATTTTGGGGATTATATGCGCGTTAGCCAAATTGTAGAAAAAATTTCAGGAAACGGGGCGTCCGAAAAATCTGAGACGATATTTAAGAAAAACTATTTTCTTCATTCAGAAGACAAAATATTCACCAAACGTGAAAAGGAGATGTTGCTTTGGACGGCCGAGGGATTGACAAGCAAAGAAATCGCCAACAAACTCTTTGTCAGTGAAAACACGGTGATCAATCACAGACGAAATATGCATGAAAAAACCAATACAAAAAACGTAGCAGAGCTCATAGCTTTTTCGATCAGACTTGGAATTGTCTAAATTGATCGTTGGCAAAATCCTTGATCAAAATACTCAATTCTTCTGGCTTGTCGAAAGGTACAAAATGACCTGCTCCGGATACCTTAATCACATAATTATTCCAAAGTTTAATGCTAGAACTATCGAGATAGTTTTTATTACAAACCAATTCCTCAGAACCGAAAATAACCATTGCTGGAATGCCGGATTCTTCCAGTAAGTTAATTTGGTCATTCAATTTCCCTTCTGCAACTGTTGCAAACATTCGTGACCGAAAATCATCTTTAACCGCGTAGTAATCCTGAGCAAATGTTTGGTAGACGGAGAAATCAGACGACGTGTTCACTACATTATTCCAATATCGGAGCAACTCTTGTTCTGTAGCCTTAACTGTAAATGCAGGACGCATGTAAGCATCTGGTTGAAAAACCTTTTCCATGCTATAATTTCCACCCAACAAACATGAACCAATAAGGCAAATACCTGCCGGAAAAATTCCATGCGCAAGCATCTCAGCAATGATATTGGTTCCAAGTGACAATCCAATAATCATAAATTTGCCAGTATCTGCAAGCTGAACGATCGCTTCAGCCATTATCGATGCTACCGAAATAATGTCATAATCTAAAGCCGTTCCAGAAAAAGATCCTGATTTTCCATGAGCAGGTAGGTCAAAACTGATAAGGCGAAAATCCGATAAACAATCTGCTTCAAATTGACCAGACCAAACACTAGACGATAACGAGTTCCCGTGAATAAAGAAAATCGTGTTTCCCATATCGGGGTTCTTTTCAAAGTAGGCAATTTCAACCCCCTTTACAACTATAAATTTTGGATTCTTCATAACAAACTATTATTAAATTATATTTAGTTAACTTTTTGACTTATTAGATTTATAGCTAGGCGTCGGTATGAATCTATAGTAAAATAGCGCATTTCCGAAATTTTCCATTCGAGGTAAAATGCAATTTTCTTACAATAGGAATGGATTTTTGATACTACTGGCAGAAATAGTCAGTTTCTGATTTGGTTGGAATGTGACAAATACTTCTTTCTATGGTAATCAGGATTTATTTTGGGGAAAAACCCGTTTTTCTTTGCAACGAAATGAACCAGGAACTCCGTGAGATTCTGCATCACCCCGATGCGGTTTTCATTGATGAATTCTCTTTGCAAGCCATTAAATCCCTTTTACACGAGATCAAAAAACCCGAATTTCATGCAGGGGTGGTTCTCCATAATGACATTGGGGCATTGAAGAAATTATTCTGGAAGCAGTTCAAAGTTATTAAAGCAGCCGGTGGATTTGTACTAAATGAGAAAAATGAATTGCTGATGATTTTCAGAAAGGGATTCTGGGACCTGCCAAAGGGGAAACTGGACCCGGGTGAAACCCTGGAACAATGCGCGATTCGCGAGGTTCAGGAAGAAACGGGTTTGAAAGATGTAGTTCTGAATGTTTTTCTAAGTACTACCTACCATACTTACGATGAATTCGGCAAGCATGTTTTAAAAGAATCCTGGTGGTATAAAATGAATGCATCATCATCTGAAAAACTGACCGCTCAAACTGAAGAAGATATCACGGGGATTGCCTGGAAAAAAATTGAAGAGGTGCAAAAACTGCTTCCGCTTGCATACCCTTCGATCAGAGAAGTGATTCTAACGGCCGGAGAATTCTCCACTATCAACGACTAGCCCTCCTATCAAATTAAACACCCCGTAAGTTGCACCAAAGAAGTTCCTGAAGTAAGAAGCTCTCCGCTATTTCTGAATATTTTTTTGCGTCATTTGCGGCCTGTTTTCTTTGCGGCATTTGCAGTCGTCTTTCGGCTGTTTCCTCCTGCCTGCTCACTCCTGCCTCCTGCCTATTTATCAACCCTCTTCTTAATAATAGCTACTGTAAGCCTGCTCACACAAACCAGCTTCCCGTCTTCGTCCGTAATTTTTATTTCCCACACGTGAGTGCTTCCGCCAATATGTAAGGGAGAACATTTACCTGTCACATATCCTGCCTTTGCAGATCGGATATGATTCGCGTTAACTTCAATACCTACTGCCTGAAATAATTCATTATTGATAACAAAATGGGAGGCGACACTTCCCAGCGTTTCAGCGAGTACAACAGAAGCACCTCCATGTAACAGACCATAAGGTTGCATCGTGCGATAATCAACGGGCATTTTTGCCAGCAGATAGTCTTCGCCTGCTTCTACAAATTCAATACCGATATGGTGACCCATATTGTTGTCACCTATTTTATTCAGCAATTCAATACTGATCTGTTTATTAAACCAGATAGACATATTAAAGAATTAACGGGCGGAAAGTTCCCGGGCCCGGAATGAATCATTCACAACATCAGGAAGAAATGGCGAGGCATTGCCGCCATTTTTCAGTATATCTCTCACAATGGTGGACGCCACTGATGTGTATTTGGGTTCCCCGGTTAAGAAGATCGTTTCAATACCCGGATCCATAGTTCTGTTGGCATCAGCGATCGTCTTCTCATATTCAAAGTCGCTCACATACCTGATGCCGCGGAGAATAAATCTGGCTGCAATTTTCTGACAGAAATTAACAGTAAGTCCTTCATACATCGCACCGGAAATTTTTTCTTCACCGCGGAAAATCTCATCGATCCACATCAATCGCTGTTCTGCGCTGAACATAGGAACCTTCGTTGTATTAATACCGATCGCAATCACAATTTTATCAAACAGTGGTAATGCCCGTTTAATAATGTCAACATGACCGAGGGTTATCGGGTCAAAAGTGCCCGGAAACAAACAGATCCTTTCCATAAAATGAAGATAATATAAAATCAGGCGGATTCTCTTTTCCCGGATAAAAGATAAAGTACAGCCATTCGTACCGCAACTCCGTTCTCAACCTGATCGAGTATGATCGACTGCCCGCTGTCTGCAACATCACTATCCAGTTCAACACCCCTGTTTATCGGACCAGGATGCATTATATAAATTTCTTTCCCGATCGATTCCAGCAGTTTTCTTGTAATCCCGAAAGCCTGGTTGTATTCGCGGAGAGATGAAAACAAAACCTGGTTTTGCCTTTCAAGCTGAATACGTAATACGTTTGCAATATCACACCATTCCAATGCTTTTTTTACATCGTATTCAACACGTACATCAAAAGCATCCTTGAGGTATTTTGGAATGAGTGTTGGTGGGCCGGCCACTGTAACTTCAGCACCCATCTTTTTGAGAAGATAAATATTACTGAGCGCAACCCTGGAATGCATGATATCACCGATTATGGCAACTTTTTTTCCTGCAAGACCATTCAGTTTTTCCCGGATGGAAAATGCATCCAGCAGCGCCTGCGTGGGATGCTCATTGATACCATCTCCTGCATTTACAATCACGGCAGGAATATGTTTAGCAAGAAAATGAGGCGCACCGCTTGCACTGTGCCGCATTACAACCATATCCACCTTCATGGATAAAATATTGTTTACTGTATCAAGCAAGGTCTCACCTTTCGATACCGAAGAACCACTCGCTGCAAAGTTGATTGTATCTGCGCTTAATCTTTTTTCTGCAAGTTCGAACGAGATACGCGTGCGCGTGGAATTTTCGTAGAAAAGATTTACAATAGTGATATCTCTTAAGGAAGGAACTTTCTTGATAGGCCGCTGAAGTACTTCTTTAAACTGCGTTGCTGTATCCAGGATTGTCTGAACGTCTTCTGCTG
>JAATGW010000105.1 GCA_015654495.1 Chitinophagales bacterium | reverse complement strand
ATATCCTCCCACATACGATCGAAGCTTCTGATCTTGTCTGCCCTGAACCTGGTGGAACTCGACCTGATTTTTTCCTCCCGGTCTTCTTTTGTCATATTAAAGAACTCGCGGATCATGTCAGCATCCTTTTCATGCGCAAGTTCATTGTACAAAGTTTTTAATGCCCGCTCTTTCTGAATATTATCAAATGCCATATTCTTTTCCATCTCTTCCCTCAGCAAAGATTTCTGTTCATAACTTCCCGAAGGCAGGAGAGATTTGGCGATAATCGGCATCAGTTCGATAAGCATCAGAATTACTACGATGAGGTAGTACCTGTATTGCAGAGCGGTATTATCTTTCAGGAGGTGATTCAGAGCTTCAATACGTGTTAGAAATCCATTGTTCAGAGTAGCTGCAAACAAAGCTTCTTCCTGTTTTTTTGAAGAATCGATTGCAGATAATAAAGACAGCAGTTCAACTTTACGTGGTTTATTTTCGGTTATTATTTGCTGGTAGTCGGATTCCAGCTTGTCATATTCAGTTTTTTTTGCGCGTGCTATACTTTCCAGGCCTACTTTTCCGGTTCCGCCTGTTCCGTCTGCTTCTCTTATATAGCTTTCACGTGCAGCATTTACAGCATTGAGCAAGCCTAGCTCCCTGGTTTCGATTGCTGTTTTTTCAGCCTGCAATTCATGTTTCCGGCTCAGGTAAAGTGTATCCAGTTGCCGCGATTTTACCTGTTTGCGGGATTCATTGTCGATACTGATCTGCACTTTTATTTCTTTGTCGAACAAATAAAGAATCGCCGGCTGCGCCATAAATACACCAATGGTCAGCGCAAGTAATCCGCGAAAAAGATAAGGTCTTAGTTTATTCTTATTTCCCGAATGGATACCCTTAATAAGGGCCCGGTCGATACAAAGAATAATAAAGCCCATGAACAGACCCAGTGGCACAAACACCCAGGGCGACTGGATGGCTGTGGAAAAAAAATAGGTCCAGGCAAGCGTTGCAAACAACCAGGTTGTCATTACAATCATGCCGACAATCGAATACCGGTTTCGGTCAATCGTACATTCTGAAACAATTTCTTTTTCAGCTGTAGATAACCACCATAAAAATTCCTGAAATGAGGAGGGCTCATAGGTTGCACGTTGTGCAACCGAAAGGTTTTTGTTTGCCATGAAGAATCTGTTTATACCGTTTCAACAGACAGGGAGACGCTAAAACAATCCGACAGGTTGGAAGGACTTTGTAAAGCTATTGGCATAACGGCGATTCCTGCCGCAAAGTATTGATACTATGTTAAAAACCAGCCGGAAAGCCTCCTGTAAAACAATCCTGCAATATTCCCATCCTTTGTTACCTTTGCCGCTCAAATTTTGTTAAACAATTTCAAATGAAACTGGATAGGAATTCGGTCATTGGTTTTGTGCTGCTGGCGGTATTATTCTTTGGATATTTCTATTTTACCCGACAGGGTCAGATTGAACTGGAGAAAAAGAGAAAAGCTACAGAAGATTCTTTAGCCCAGGTTACTCCTCTAAAAGATACTTCTCTGAAAATCCCCATAACCCCGGTCCAGGACACATCGACTAACGGAGCCAGAGCCGGCAGCCTTGTACAAAAGGGTGGCGGTGTGGAAGAGTCTACCACTTTAGAGAATGACCTGATCCGGATAATATTTTCAAATAAAGGTGGCCAGCCAAAACTGATCGAATTAAAAAAATATAAATCTGCCGACAGTACACCTGTGAGGATGGTGGATTCTGCTTTTGACAAACTTACCTATGTCATCAATACCGGAGTAAATACCACTGCAGGAATTACAGATCTGTATTTCAGCAGTGGCGGCGTTAAAAATAATCCGGATAGCAGCCAGTCAATCAGCTATAAACTTTCTGATTCCTCAGGCAAAAGTATCGAGCACATTTTTACCCTCCATAAAAACGAGTATATGGTTGACTGGAATGTGAAACTCACGGGAGCAGACAGGTTGTTTTCACAGAATTCATTGAACCTTGTATGGCAGGCACAGGCAAGGCAACACGAATTTGATATCCAGGGTGAAAAGCGGGAAACTCAGATTGGCCTTATGGAAAAAAGTGGGTTCGATTATTTTACCATGGGTGATGGATTGAATAAAAAATTTGAAGAAGGAGTTAAATGGATCAGTCTGAAGCAAAAGTTTTTCAATACCACACTCATTTCAAAAAACGGATTTTCTTTTGCTGAAATAAATTGCCAGGTTCCCCATGATTCAGGCCATGTTGTTGCAAATTCTGTAGCTAATCTGAAAACAGTATTGCCGGCAGGTTCTGAAGTTCCACTTGATTTCCGTATTTACTATGGTCCTAATGATTTTAAGATTCTGAAAAGCTATAAATCTGATCTGGAAGATCTTGTAAATCTAGGTCAGGGGTTCTATGCTTTTGTGAAGTACATTAACCGTTGGATTGTTCTGCCTGTATTTAATTTCTTTGAAAAGTTCTTCACCAGTTATGGTCTGGTGATTGCACTGCTTACACTTTTTATCAGGTTACTTACTTCTCCGTTGGTGTATACCAGCTATCTGAGTGGGGCCAGGATGAAAGCATTAAAGCCGGAAATTGATGTACTGAAAGCAAAATTTAAAGATGATCAGCAGGCTTTCAGCATGGAGCAAATGAAATTATTCCGAACGGCTGGTGTAAATCCTCTGGGAGGCTGTATTCCCGCTTTGCTGCAGATCCCGATCTTCTTTGCGTTATATAGTTTTTTTAATTCCAATATTTCATTAAGAGGAGAACATTTCTGGTGGTCTAAAGATTTGTCAAGTTATGATTCCATAATTACCTGGGGATACAGTTTGCCATTCATTGGTAACCATCTTAGCTTGTTTACAATTCTTGCAGTTGTAACCAGTTTGTTAATCTCGCTCTACAGCATGAACATGACGCCGGATCAGAACAATCCGATGTTAAAATATATGCCTTATATCTTCCCTGTTTTACTTCTGGGAATTTTCAACAGCTTACCTTCTGCTCTTACCTGGTATTATACCGTATCGAATGTAATCACGCTGGTTCTTCAGTTTGTAATTCAGAATTATATCATCAACCATGAAAAAATTCTGGCAAAACTTGAAGAGAACAAGAAAAAGCCGAGAACAAAATCAAAATGGCAGGAGAAACTGGAACAGATGCAGGAAACACAAAAGAAGATGGAACAGACTAAAAAGAAAACACAGAAAAAATAATATTTATGACCCGCCCGCCACCTCCGGCGGGTCATTCTTTTAACAGTTGGTGCTGCAACCCGCCATTCTATTTCTTTATCTTTATTCGAATTTTAAAAAATAATCATGAAATGAAGAGACTACTCTTCCCGGTTTTAGTTATTTTATTGGTTTCTGAATTAAAGGCACAAAAAACCCTTTCTGAAGGCACGGTCCAGTATGATGTGTCTGTACAGACCGGATCCAGTCAACCAAGGATGGCTGATATGTTTGATGGAGCAAAGGCAACATTGATGCTTAAGGGCAGTTTGAGCAGATCGGAGCTCAGTAGCGCACTCGGGAGTACCTCAACAATTTATGATCATAAACTGGGCAGTGGTGTAGTATTGCGCGATTTCGGTGCGCAGAAATTGCTGATAAAAATGAATCGTGCAAACTGGGCTGATAAAAACAAAAAATATTCCGGTATCAGTTTTAAACCAACTGGTGAAACAAAAATTATTGCAGGTTATAATTGTGAGAAAGCCGAAGCATTAATGAAAGACGGCACTACATTCATTGTTTATTTTACCCGTGAAATTGTTGCTGAAAACAGTGAATATGATGCGCAATTCAAGAATCTTCCCGGCTTTCCTTTGGAGTATGAATCTAACCAGGGTACGTTGAAAATAAAATATACAGCCGCAAAAATCAGCTTCGATCCGGTACCGGTAAGCAGGTTTGATATTCCTAAATCAGGATATCGGGAAATGACTTACGAAGAAAGTGTGAAGAAAAGCGGACAATAATTAACTACCTGATGGCAGGCGCCATTGGTGTTTTAAACCTCTGCATAAAAGTTTTGGTCTTGTAAGGAAGGAAAATGGTCACATTACCCTTCTGAAAAGACATCATGGAATTAACCACAGTGACTTTATCTGCCTGACGTGAACTGAAACTCTTATTGCTGATATTGAAACCTGAACGGAGTGAAATGTTCAGATTTTTCTTAATGTTGGAAAAAGAAGATTTTTTTGCTTTTCCTCCACCATTCATGGTGCCATCAACAGCAAAAACTGTTTGCGCTAAACCGATCACCAAAAAGATGGTGGCAATTTTTTTGCAAAGGTTATTGAGAGTACTATGTTTTGGTTTGTCCATGAATCACAAATATAATAAAAAAATTTTGAGATATGCAAGAGTATTGCGGCAAACTTTAATACTCTCTTAACGTAGTTGAACAAAAAAGGTTGCCTAAAATTGGGGTTTTCCGTTTTAAATCTTAACTTTCAAGAACCTGCAACAAATGAGCTTAAATCCCTACCGCCAGGAGCACGAGAATATAAGAGAATTACTGAGTCAATACGAGAACCTGAAATCGGGCCGGCCCAATTCTTTCCTCGACGAGGAATCTTTCGAAAGAATTATAGACCATTTTGACGATATGGACGAGCTGAACCGCGCCATAGAAGCGGCTGAAGCAGGAATCCAGCAATTTCCATTTTCCTCTTCGTTACTTGTTAAAAAGGCCGATTTGCTCATTGCAGCAAGGCAGTACGGCCAATCTCTTGAACTGCTCGAAAGGGCCGAAATTCTTGATAGCACAGATATCGATATCTATATTCTCCGTACCGATGCTTACCTCGCTCTCGATCAGCAGGAAAAAGCCGTTAAGTTACTTGAGGAAGCCATTGACCAGTTTGAAGGGGAAGAAAGGCTGAATCTCCTGTTTGAATTAGCTGATGTTTATGACGATTATGAGGAGTTTGATAAGATTTTCGACTGTCTTCGCCTGATACTCGAATATGATCCCAATAATGAGGAAGCACTGTATAAAATATGTTTCTGGACAGATTTTACAGGCAGAAATGAAGAAAGTATCCGTTTGCATCAGATAGTGATTGATGAATATCCCTATAATGAATTGGCCTGGTTTAACCTGGCTGCTGCATATCAGGGATTGAAATTGTACGAAAAATCTATTGATGCTTACAAGTATGCGCTTGTAATAAACGAAAAATTCGACTATGCGTACCGGAATATGGCTGACGCCTATATCCGGCTTAGAAAATACAAAGATGCAATTGATGCTCTTGAGCGCGTTGTGGAATTAACAAGACCTGAGGATGTGATTTATGAGGCTATTGGGCATTGTTATGAAAAACTGAAAAATTTCGCTCAGGCCAGGTTCTATTATCGTAAGGCATCGCATCTTAATCCCGAAGATGGAAAATTGCATTTTAAAATCGCAGGCACCTATATCAACGAAAAAGTGTGGCCCCAGGCAATTAAATATCTGGAGCAGGCGCTGAGGATTAACAAACTTCAGCCTGAATTTAATCTCGCAATGGGTGAGGCGCAAATGCAGATTGGTAAACAGAAAGAAGCGATCCATTATTTTTCAAATGTGGTTCATAGCAGACCAAGAAAAAGTGCAGGATGGGACGCATTAATTCGTTGTCTGTACGTAGCTCACAATTATGATGAAGCCGAAAAACATGTAAAATCTGCGTTGAAAGTAACTGCTGGCAAACCGGTTTTCCTTTTTTATCATTGTGTAATTCTCTTTGCTCAGGGCAGAACAAAGGAAGCGCTGCTGATGTTGGAGGATGCCATGGGTAAAGCTCCAAGGATGTTACGAAAAATGCTTTTGCTGAATCCTTCGCTGTTACAAAATCAGCAGGTGGTCGATATTATAGCCAGATTTAAGAGAAGCCGTTCTATTTGATTTTTTCTTCATTGTTCTTAAGCTTTTTTTGGATTTTCATCAACCAAACTCCGGGTTTTTGTTCTTAATATTGCACAAATTTTAACCCAGACCATTCATGAATTTTACGCTTTCTCAGATTCCGGAGCGAATACCCAAACCAAGGAAGGCCGGCCTCACAATGGTGATGGATAAAGGCTTAAGTATCGAGGAGGCCAGAAACTTTCTGAGTATCGGGAGGCCGCATGTCGACATAGTAAAGCTTGGATTTGGTACCTCTTATGTTACGCCAAATCTTCGTGAAAAAATTGAGTTATATCAATCACATGATATTCCCATTTATTTTGGCGGAACCTTATTTGAGGCATTCCTGATCCGTGGTCAGTTTGATGATTATATCAGCGTTTGCAAGGATTATAAGGTTGGTTATATGGAGGTGAGCGATGGATCAATCACTATTCCACATGCAGAGAAATGCGGATATATTGAAAAGCTTACCAAATACGGTATTGTTCTGAGTGAAGTCGGCAGTAAGGATGCAGCGCATATCATTCCGCCATACAAGTGGATCGAACTGATGCGGGCAGAACTTGAAGCAGGATCTACCTATGTAATCGCTGAAGCCCGCGAAGCCGGAAATGTTGGTATTTACAGAGGGACCGGTGAAGTAAGAGAAGGACTTGTTCAGGAAATTCTCACGCAGATTCCCGGAGAAAAAATAATCTGGGAAGCACCACAGAAAGCACAGCAATTGTATTTTATTGAATTGCTCGGGTGCAATGTTAATCTCGGCAATATAGCACCAACTGAAATTTTACCACTCGAAACAATGCGCATCGGGTTGAGAGGTGATACATTCGATCTCTTTCTGAACAAAGAAACCAGGTCATGAAACTCTTTGGGCTGATCGGATATCCGTTAAGCCATTCCTTTTCTAAAAAGTATTTTACAGAGAAATTCAAAACGGAGCAGATTTCGGGCTGCGCGTATGAGAATTTTCCATTGGAAGATATTGCAGGGTTTAAAGAACTGCTTGAAAAAGAAAAAGAACTTGCAGGACTAAACGTGACAATTCCCTATAAAGAAAAAGTAATTCCTTTTCTTTCAGAAATGTCTCCTGTTGTTTCTGCAATTCGTGCATGTAACTGTATCCGCGTGAGGGATGGAAAATTATATGGTTTTAATACTGATGTTGCCGGATTTTCGTATATACTTAACCGGAAGTTAGAACCCTCACATAAAAAGGCGCTGATTCTTGGTTCAGGAGGAGCTTCAAAAGCCGTTGAGTATGTTCT
>JAATGW010000696.1 GCA_015654495.1 Chitinophagales bacterium | reverse complement strand
TTCTGCATTTAGTGCGGAACCGGGAGATGTTGAGTATCCCCAACCGTTTACAAAAAGTGATAACATACAAGGATTAATTACAGGTACAAAAACCAAAGTACTTGGAGTGACTCCTGCTCAGTATTTGTATACAATTAATTTCTTTGATGTCGAAGGTCGATTAATCCAAACACAAAGTAAAAATATTACAGGAGGGACTGACATAAATTCCACGTTGTATTCTTTTAGTAATAAACCGATTTTTACTATTCAGAAACTAGAGAAACAAACTCCTAATCCGGCCAACTTATTTCTTTTTACTAAATTGTCGTATGACAAGCTATGGCGTATTGAGAGTATAAAAAAGAAGTTTAAAAATTCTGCTCAGAGTGGTAGTGATCCGAGTACGTATAGAATCTTGGCAGAAACTAAGTATGATGGACTCGGTAATTTAAAAAAGAAGATAATTGATCCGAATTCAACTGCATTAGAAACCCTAGTCTATGATTATAATATCAGAGGTTGGTTGTTAGGAGCAAACAGGGGTTATGTTAATTCAACAGGTACATCAAAATTTGGATTTGATATGATTTATGATAAAACATCTTCCTATACAAATCCTGCTCGTACCCTTATAAACCAACTAAATGGGAACATTAGTCGTATCGTCTGGAGAAGTGCTGGCGATGGCGAAAAGCGTATGTATGATTTTTCATATGATCCAGCTAGCAGATTAATTGAAGCTGTATTCGCTCAAAATGAAACAGGATCGTTGAATTTCACTCTGGCATCCGGACTTGATTTTTCAGTGAATGGCTTGACCTATGACGCGAACGGGAATATTTTGACTATGGTACAAAAGGGTTGGAAAACTACTAATAGTGATGAAATAGACAACTTACAATATTACTATACTACAACAAGTGGTATTGCTGGAAATAGATTGGCAAATGTTTCCGGCTCTAAAAATATTCCGCAAACCTCATTGGGGGACTTTAGAACATCTTCATTGTATCCAGGTAAAACGACCACATCGATCGATTATACTTATGATCCCAACGGAAATATATTAAAAGATCGGAATAAAGATATTGGCTGGTCCAACGCTGATGGAATTAAATACAATTTTCTCAATCTTCCTGAAGAGGTAAGAATAAATAAAGCCAGTGGAGCTGAAAAGGGTAAAGTGAAGTTTTTATATGACGCAAACGGAGTTAAATTAAAAAAGATAATTACTGAAGTTGGTGTGACTGGTGAAAAAACTACATTGTATTTGGGAGGTGCTGTATTTGAGAATGATGACCTTAAGTTCATAAGTCACGAGGAAGGGAGAATCCGCGTTGCCAAGGCCACTACCGCTCCTTGCCCTGTGTTGCCTTATCGGTATTTTTTTGATTACTTTTTGAAAGATCACCTGGGTAATACTCGTATGGTTTTAACAAACCAAGCTGAATCGCAATGCTATCTTACAGCAACTGTGGAGGATGCAACATGGACAAATGAATCTCTTTTGTATGAAATTACAACTGGCAGAAGAGTTACTTTTGCCGGATCTACTACCGGCAAGGTTTATAAAACAAATGGGGGAAATGCTACGGAAAAAATAGGGCTCGGTATAATGCTAAAGGTAATGGCTGGTGACCTTGTAACTATTACCGGCAGATCGTATTATCCTTCAACTGGCGGTATGGGTTCTACATTACCCATGATCGTAATGGACTTGCTTGGGTCACTAATAACTACGCCACAAATGCCTATTAGCAAAGGCTTAACTGCGTCGGATATTAATAGTATTGGCTTGAATTCATTGGATATTGGAAATCTTATAAATCAGAGTCAGGGAGCAAACAAACCAAAAGCCTCAATAAGTTATATTTTATTCGATGAACGGATGAAATATGTTGGTGGCGGCAATGATTTTGTGAACCCCAGCTATGCCACAAAGGACCATGCTTTTAATGCCAATGTTTTAAAGAATGGCTATATCTATGTTTATGTAAGCAATCAGAATAATATTGACGTTTATTTTGACAATCTATCATTAAATCATCAGCAGGGATCGATTCTTGAAACCACTGAATATTATCCGTTTGGTTTGCCAATGGCGGGGCTCTCGAGTTCGGCCTCCAAATTTGAATATTCAGAGAACAAGTTCAAGTATAATGGAAAAGAGGAGCAAAAAAGGGAATTAAGTGATGGCTCAGGACTTAATTGGATTGATTATGGTGCAAGGATGTATGATGGACAAATCGGAAGGTGGAATACAATAGATCCAATGATTGAAAAATACAACACAGTTTCTCCGTTTGTTTATGGATTAAATAATCCAATTAAATTTATTGATTTTGACGGGAATGAAATCGGTAATCCAAATGATCCTAAAGTTAAACATTATAAGGAAGTGTTAAATAAGACTGAAGCAGGGGCAAAAGCTTGGGCTGAAATGGAAAAATCGAAGCGCAAAATTTATATTTATTTCCACGGCAGAAAAGACAATGTAGGAAAACATCTTAAAAATGTGCATGCAATGGGTGAGGTCATGTCGTTACGTGACTACGAGAGTTTAAAAACTACTGGAAGTAAGACTTCCTCTGACGGACAAGTTCTAAATGAAAACACAGGTGAATATGAAAAAAATGCAGATTGGGATAATACTGCGATTGCATTTGATGAATATGGAATTGAACTTGCTGGGGCCATTCTTGGGATCTCTGTTGAAGGGTTGGATCCTGAAAAGGGAAAAGATGTGCAGCTAGCCGACGTTGGCACACACGAAGCCACACATACAGTTCAAAATTCTGGTGAGTTTTATTCCAAAGAAAAAGATCCCAAAACTGGAAAGTATACCAAACCCAAAACCGACAGTGAAAAAAAGAAAAGAGAAATAAAGCATGACGATAGAAAGCAGGAAAAGGAAGCAAATGATGCCGGGGTAAAGGCCAAGGCTGAATTAATCAAAAAATATCAACAAGCGAATACACCATGAGAAAATTAATATTTTTCTGTAGTCTATTTTTTTCGGGATTTATGCATGCTCAAGATTCAGTTTATCATTTTAATCTGCCTATTAAAAATGGATATTATTTCAATAAGCAGAATCCTTCAATGGATTATATAAAATATAGTCCCGGAATAATTATTCAAAGCTCCAACAACTCCTCGGATTCTGTTTATTCGTTAACAGATGGCTCCATTTTATTTCAAAAACAAAACGTTGATTATGAGTTTGCTCTCGTTAAGGACAGAGGATTTGTCTACGCATATATTGGAGTAGTTCCTTTTAAATTCGTTGACGAACAACCAATAAAAAAGGGAATGTGTATAGGTCTACTTAAATCAAAATCGGAACCATTAAATTTGGTAATTTATCAAGGTCCCGACGCGTTAAAAGTAAATGAGACCTTGGAAATAGTTAAACGGGAAAACAATAATTAAACGCAGTCCAGTTTCATTAATGGTTAGTCAAAATCACCAGGATTGTTTTCTATTCCATTGCCTACTTGGATAAAGAAAGAATGCGGATTGATTTCGGAGTCGGAATAACTAAATGGAAATAAATCCTTCCCAACCAAAATAGCAAGGAGGGATCTTTTTTTATTTCAAAAACATTTTGAAGATTAAAAGTATTCCCAAACTGTAATAGATGGTTTTCAAAACATCCCCTAATGTGAGATCTTCCACAGAATTTTTTAGAATAGATCGCATTGTGCAAATAATTCGCTTCCAAAATGATTTCATATCAATTTGATTTAATTCGATTCTGCGATTTTATTCTGCGATTTTATTCTGCGATCAGATCTTTTATTTGTAAAGCTCCTTCGACACTCTAAGCTGGATAAGCCGATTTTTACATGCAATAAATAATACAATTGTTTTGAAAATAGTGCGAGGAATTAAAGATTTACTAAGTTTCGGAAAAATCATCAACGGGCTTCAGCCAACATCAGATGGGATGGTACAACTTTTTATTATGAACATCCCACTAACGGCGGAGTAAAAATTGCAGTATCAGCAGTATTTGTTTTCTAACATAAGAAACTGGATTTTCCACTCCCGTTTTTTCCTTACCTCATTCGTTGAAATGTATGGCATGGTTATTTAGCCATCAATGATGGTATAAAGGTCAAACTTACTTACTCCAGCAGTCTCGGCAATTCCCTTCAGTCCGAACTTCGGTTATTCATCCGTTCCAGTGCCCACTCAGGATTAACGAATTCAAGTGGTGCCATGGCAGAGAAGTAAATCTCATTGTTACTTCGAGCCTTTGGGCCTTCGTGGCAAAATACATGAAATCCCAGAAGCTCAAATCAATTTTTGGAAGATATACCTTATAGTTTTACTTTTGGCGCATGATCAACAACGTACATACTCATCATCATCTCTTTCCCGACAGGTAAGCCGGTGGTGTGACTATTACTAACTATATAAGGCTTACGGAAACGTAAGCTTTTTTTTTGCTCAGAAAACAAAAAAATATGGCAGAGTCCAATCTCAGAATTGCTATTCAGAAGTCAGGGCGTTTGTTTGACGATTCAGTACTATTGCTTAAAGAATGCGGAATAGATCTCAGAAATGTAAAAGACAGGCTCCGCACCGAGTCTGATAATTTTCCGCTGGAAGTTTTTTTTCTCCGGGATGATGATATTCCGCAATATGTGGAAGATGGGGTTGCTGATATCGGCATCGTTGGAGAAAATGTGGTTGCCGAAAAAAACAAGCATGTGGAGGTAGTGGAAAAACTGGGTTTTGGTAAATGCCGTTTATCCATTGCCGTTCCACGCAGCCAGGATTATCCCGGAATTTCCAGTCTTCAAGGTAAAAGGATCGCCACCAGCTATCCGCATATGGTCAATTCCTTTCTCGAAAAAAACAATGTAACTGCTGAAATACATGAAATCAGTGGATCAGTTGAAATAGCTCCGGGGATCGGGCTGGCGGATGTGATTGCTGACCTTGTAAGCAGCGGCAGCACACTTTTTATGAACGGGCTAAAGGAAGTGGAAACCATACTGCATTCTCAGGCTGTGCTGATCCGCAATCATCTTTTGAATGACAATACCGTTCAGCTTCTGGATAAGTTATTGTTCAGAATACAAGCCGTTAAAAAAGCAAAACGCAATAAATACATTCTCTTAAATGCGCCTAATGAAAGTCTGGATAAAATCATCTCCTTATTGCCTGGTATGAAGAGCCCCACAGTACTTCCCCTTGCTCAAAGTGGCTGGAGCAGTGTTCATAGCGTGTTGAGTGAAGATCAGTTTTGGGAGTGTATTGAAAATCTTAAATCTGCGGGTGCGCAGGGAATCCTGGTAATACCTATTGAGAAGATGGTAATTTAGTGCTTATTAAATTGTTCTTAAATCAGGTATATGCAGGTTTATCGATATCCGCAAAAAGAAGACTGGGGAAAGATTATCCAAAGACCGGTACTGGAGAAAAATCAAATGTTTGATTCAGTGTCGGCAATTCTTTCTGCGGTAAAAAAAGATGG
>JAATGW010000082.1 GCA_015654495.1 Chitinophagales bacterium | reverse complement strand
GTTCGGCTTCCAGATTTTCAGGAAGAAATAATCCGGCATTGTCAACCCCCGATTTATCAGTTGTTGAAGTGCAGGAAATTGTCGCAAAAAAAAATAAAACCAATAGGGATGCAGGTATCCGTTGCGGAATTAAACACATTTTTCAGCGTTGATAAAAATTTTTCAGATAGTTGAGGTTGTGTTTGTATGATTCAATGAGATCGGCTTTTTCAGGCTTAGCCCATTCTATCTGCATCCAGCCATCACCAATATAATCAAGTTCTTCAAGCATCACTGCAACTTCTTTCCAGTCGACCGTACCCTCACCTAAAAGAAATCCGTTTTCCTTCATATGCAGTTCGCAAACCATATCCTTACCAAGTTTTCTGAATTCAGCTACAGGGTCAAATCCGGCATCTGCGGTATTCCTGAAATCATAATAGACTTTTATCGCAGAAGACCCTACGCGGTTGATAATTTCCATATGTTCAGCTGCATCGAGATAAGATTCGATCCCTAGAATGATGCCATTTTTTTCTGCATGCGGCGCAACTTTCTTTAACCTGCGGATCACCTCCTCTTTTCCGGCCGGATCATTCCTCAGGTCATTCTTGCTGAAAAAAGCCAGGAGAATAACAGGTGCGCCGAGATTTTTTGCGGTAACTACACTATCCCACACCCATTCTTCCGTGCGGGGATCTGACTTGTAGGGAACCTGGTTGAGTTCACCTATTGCAATACTCGAAATTTTAACTCCTGTTTCTTTTGAAATCTGAAGATACTGCTGCTGAAGTTCCGGTTTGCGCAAATGTAGATTGTTAGCTGCTGTACCCATATTTACCATCAGGCCATTTAATCCTATTTCCTTCGCTATCGGGAATGCTTCGGGATTGCTGCTTTTTCCAAGGGACCAATCGCAGGCACCGATCCGGAAATTTTTTCGGCTATCCGTTGCAGTGAAAAAGTCGCCGACGGACAAAAATGCAGGAATGAGGAGTGAATTGGAAATGAATTTTCTGCGGCTGGGCATAAAAAAAGTTCAGAGTTTAAAGTTAAAGTTAAACGTTGAACGTGTAACATAAAAAAAGCTGCCCCGTTTCTGAGACAGCTTTATTCCCGTTTGGTTGGTCGGCCCGTTTAATTTCTGATCAACCTTGCGTGGTATTTTTTACCATTCTGGTCAACTTCTACGATATAGGTTCCTGCTGCAACTGATTTTGGCAGATTCAGGCGTAATAATAACTGACTGCTTCTTTCTGCCTTGAGGTTGCGATAAACTTCTGCTCCCTGGATATTCAGAATGCGTACAGACAGATTTTCTTTTCCTGTAGTCCGCGGAATTTCCATAAATACCAGGCCCGTATTATTCGGGTTTGGATAAAGCATGAATGCTGATGCACTTCTTCCAAATACAACCGATCTTATCGCAGAGAGCCTGATGGTACCATCTTTTGCAATAGTCTTTAATCGATAGTAGGATATGCCCTGCACAGGTACCAGATCGACATAATTGCCGGTATTAACCTGTTTTCTTGCGCCAGAGCCTAATATTTCCAACTCTTCGAACTGTGTTCCGTCTTTGGATCTTTCAATAACAAGATCTTCGGTTTGTACCTCAGGTAAAATCCAGCTCAGCAACACCTGGTCGGCAGCGGGACTAGCCTGGAAGGATGCATTCAGATCTGCCATCCTGGAACCACCGCTGTTAGGTACAATTTCGATTGCGCAGACTTTCGCATTATCAGTTACACTCGTAAACGTTATGTTCAGTGTTCCGTCAGATACGGTGATGGTCGGGAAGGTCTGTATTTTTGCTGTATTTGCACCAGCCTGTGCATAGATATCAAAATTGGATAAGGTACCCTGACTATTTTCAATGTTCACATTGAATTTGCGCTTATTCGACGCCGTGAAGAAGGTTTCGGCAAAATGAAGTTTCACCGTATAACTTCCATTGGTCACAGGCACGGCATAGTTGAAGTTCCCGAATCTTTCTGTCTGATACAATGCATCACTTGTTGTACCTGCAATTGCTACTGCATAGGAATAGGTAGTACCTCCAGTGAAATTCTTATCTGCAGCCCAAACCTCGGTTCCGAATGTTACCGAAGGTCCGCCACTATTGATTCTTATGCTGTTGGCAACAGGTGTACTAACCCTGTCTACCTTAAATTCATCCTCAACAAATAATCCCTGAGCATCCGTTGCCTTTACTTTAATATTGGAGGTGCCCGTTACGTTGGAAGCGAATGTTAATGTGAGATTTGTTCCGTTGAAGGACGCTCCTGTAACCAGTGCGGTATTGGTGTTTCCGGTTATGCTGAAAGTTAAATTCCCGGTGCCGCCGTCGTCAGCGAATGCATTTGGTATTCCGACTACCAGTGAAGTAGTACTTACGTTCACCGTCTGATCAGGAATGGGTGTTGCTACAGTTGGAGCAGCATTACCACCGCCACCTGAATTACTGAGTATTTCAATAGCTGATACTTTTGGATTATCTATAACTGCACTGAATGTAATGTTCAATACACCATCTGTTACGTTGATTGAATTGAACTGTTCGGTTGTTGCTGTGAACTGACCCACTTTTGCAAATATGTCGTAGTTCGTAAGCGTTCCCTGGCTGTTTTCGACGTTCACATTAAACTTGCGCTGATTGGCCGCATTAAAATAAATCTCGGCAAAATGGAGTTTCACAATATATGCTCCATTGGTAACCGGAATATTGTAACTGAAACTGCCGAAACGTTCTGACTGATAAATCGCATCATTTGTTGTTCCTGCAATAGCTGTTGAAGTCGTATAACCATTACCACCGCTGAAACTGTTATCTGCAGCCCAGGTCTGGCCATTGAAAGTAACCTCAGGCCCACCTGCGTTGATCAGCTTGGTTACCGCTGCGGCAGCTGTTACATCTACTTTAAATTCATCTTCCACAAACAGGCCCTGAGCATCTGTCGCTTTCACTTTTATGTTTGAAGTACCTGTTTGCCCTGCTGCAATTGTGAGCGTGAGATTTGTACCGTTAATTGATGTGCCGGTAATCAGAGCGGTATTTGTATTTCCTGTTACACTGTAGGCCAGGTTGGCAGCTCCATTGTCATCGCTGAACACATTGGCGAGGCTTACTACCAGTGAAGCAGTATTAATC
>JAATGW010000327.1 GCA_015654495.1 Chitinophagales bacterium | reverse complement strand
GCTGAAATGAAAACAGCCCAACAGGCAAGGTTAGCTGCTAACAAAGCACAGCAATGCTGCGGATATAGTTTTTAAGTGTCAAAGAACTTTAGTTTATATCATAACTTCTCTGTCTAAAGAAAAAGTTTCTGTTTCTTCTTCAGATTTTTTTACCTGAAATTCTTCAATCATCCGGTTTTCTCAATCGCCGGTCACGTGTTTTTTGCAACCTGTTGTTTTTCAATCCTGTCCGGATATCCGGACACCTTATTATAGAAAGATCATAGAAGTTGCACGGCATATACGAAGAATAAACACTCCGCCGCGATGCGCGACTATAAGTATGATTAATACGACTGCGGTTCCTGGCTTGTATGCATTACTCTCGCAATAATAATTTCCTCCTCCTTTACCAGGTAAGCTATGCGGTAACGATGCAGTTCAAAAGCCCGGTAATTGCCGGTATTGTTTTGCTTGTACTTATCCGGTGCGTGGAGCTCCGGGTGAGCAGATAGCTCACTGATCTTTACAAGTATTTCTTTTTTTACTTTATCCGCATTTTGTATGGAGTCTTTACGGATATAACGGATGGCTTCGCTAAAATAAATGAGGGCCGGTTTATCCCACCTGATTTTCCTTTTTTTCATTACCACTCCTTTGACATCTTTTCCACCTCTTCCTGCGTGTAAAATTCACCCGCTTCCACCCGGGCTATAGCTTCATCTATTTTCTTGTTGTATTGTTCAATGCTGATCCTCTCCCGGGGAATAACAAAAGATTTGATTACGCTTAACAAAGATTCTTTCTGAACCGGTGTTAGCAGTGACCAGTACCTGTTGAACTCGCTATCTAATGAAGGCGCTGCCATAGTATTCATTTCTTACAAATTTAGCTTTTTAAACATGCTTATCCAAAGGGATGGTATTGCTCTACTGCCGGCTTTTCTATAGAAATTTGGCTAACACAGCTTTTTTGGCCCCCAAATCAAATACACCATGACTTTTCAAAAGAGAATCACCCGTGCACGCAAGCAGAAAAAAATGACCCAGGTAGCCCGGATAAGGCCATCGGTACCCCGGGTGATTTCATAAGCAATTATGAACGAGAGCAGATTAGCCCCTAAAAGATGCAGTCGTTAAAATAGCGGAACACCCACCATGACCATCGACGACCTGGGTAAAGACGCAGAGTACCAGAACATCGATAACGATGCAATCTAAAGATTAGAACTTGTGAAAAACTTTCACGCGAAGACAAGGCACATATCTTCGCCCTCATGGATGCATTCTTCGCGAAGAATAAGTTATAGTCACTGCGGCAAAAAAAACGCTCAAGGGTCACTCCCGGCGGTTTGAAAATCTGATAATTGATATACTATTACCAACTGATCATTGAAACTCCATGACCATAGTTTTCTCTATCCAAAGCTACCTTGTTTAAGAATATATAGCACACGTCTTCACTTCGCAACGTCGTACAGGTATTGCCGAAGCTTGAAGTAAAACTAAAGTAAAAGCCATCAAAGCGCAGCAACAATGCGGGCATAGTTTCTGAATGGTAAAAGCTGCTGGTTACATAACAGGTCCTTCACTTGAAAACAAATTTTTATTTTTTTTCCTTTGTTTTAACCTGAAATTTTCGATCATCTCGTTTTCCCCAACTTCCGGTCAGGCATTCTAGTTACTTTTTGCTTTTCAATCCTGTCCGGATATCCAGGCGGCTTATTATAGAAAGATAGTGGACGGAGCCCGGCAGCTTATAGACAGGTGATAGACGTTGCCCTGGGATCACGGTGTTATATATCCATTACCCGCGACATCTAATCATGCTGCCTTCGGTATACCATCAGCGTATCCTTAAACCATTTAATGGTTGCAACATTCCTGAAGAGTTGTTCGGTCATGGGTACACGTGTAAAACCACGTTTTTCCATTTGTTTTTCCACCCAGTGATTGGTCCTGCAGTTGATGTGGCCCAGACCATCCTGGCCCGGTATTGCCCAACTCATGATAACACCTTTTTCCGCAGTGGAACAGATATTGTCCAGCAGCTGGTCTGCATACTTTGCGGGAATATGTTCGCCTACTTCAAGACATAAAACCCAGTCGGCTTTTCGCCAGGTGCGGTCGCCCGTAAGGTCCGCAGTAGTACCGAACCCGTTCGTGATTGTGTAGGTAACCGGATTACCATCAATGCCCGTGGCACAGATCTTTGTATTGGAGTTGAGGAACCAGATATACTCGCCGTCACCGCAGCCGAGATCCATGAGCAGGCGGCAACATTCCTGCTTCAGGAAATTTGCAAAGGCCTTGCACAATGGCTTGTCGAAAAAATGATGGTCTTTCAGATCTTTTTTGTTGTCAAAAGTCCAGGCGCCGGTTTCAGTGTACATGGATTCGTCGAATCGCACTACAGACGGAAAGAAAGTGGTTTTGATTGTTTGAATGATTTTCATAGGTTGTATATAAAAGGTTTCGAAAATGCTAAAGATTTCCGATTATAAAAACGAAGTGGATGAACTGAATATTGAATGAAAGCAGCTCTTATTTTGAACAAAATATTTTTCGAAACTTCTTTGCCAAATTGTATTCAAAAGAAAATACCACCATCAATTTTATTGTGAGATTTCTACTCTTTATTCCAGTGAAAAATAATTAATAGGGTTTTAAGTATCGAATAAGAGAATGGTTATATCGGTTAATGAAACTACGATGATGTGACTCTGCTGTACCCATTGAAAAAATGCTGAATATTTCTGTCTGGATATCCGGACGGTTCATTATTGAAAGGCAGTGGAGGTTGTCGCGCTCAGAAAGATGTTTCATATTCCAACTCCATGGTGGAAGTGGCTCATAAAAATCTCAAATACCGATTTTT
>JAATGW010000515.1 GCA_015654495.1 Chitinophagales bacterium | reverse complement strand
TGAAAGCTAACTATAGAAGGTTACCTGTAAAATCCAATATCCTGACAAACCAACAAAGGATTTTACATGACCGATCAACAGGAACAAAAGGATTCACGGCGTGAATGGAAAAACCTTTTCCTGAACTATCACTGGATGGTTAGGAATATGAGTTTTTTTTTATTCCTCTCCCTGCTTGCTGTCGTGTACATCTACAATGGTCATCTCGCGGAAAAAAAAATAAAGGACATCAACCGCACTGCGCGTGAATTGAATGAACTCAAATATGAATTCAAAACACTGAAAAGCGAACTGATGTTCAAAACAAAACAATCCGAAGTAGTGAAAGCGGTGGAACCACTCGGATTAAGAGAACTGATGGTGCCTCCGATGAAGTTAAAAGACTCAATGCCTTAAGAATTGCTACGTAAAACGAACTGCTGATTTGGAAATTAAAAAGGACATACTGTGGCGGGTTTACCTGATTTTCCTGGGCATTGTAGTGTTCAGCCTGGTAATACTGGGTAAGGCAATTTACATACAACAGGCCGAAGGCGAATACTGGGTAGGGCTGAGCGACAGTCTTCATCTGCAATACCGGGAACTGGACGCCGATCGGGGTACTATCTATAGCGAGGATGGGAGTATGCTGAGTTCTTCAATTCCTTTTTTTGATATCAGAATAGATTTTGCTGCCGATGGTCTTCGTGAGAAAGATGGAAAACGTTTCAGAGAATATGTTGATTCTCTTTCGCTTTCTCTTTCAGCGATGTTTAAAGACAAACCTGCAAAAGCTTATTCCAAAGAGCTCAGGGCAGCTTATAAAAAGAAAGAACGTTATTATCTCCTTAAAAGAAATGTCAGCTTCCGCGAATATCAGCAGATCCGTGAATTTCCTTTGGTGAACCAGGGCCGGAATAAAAGCGGATTCATATTTGAAGACAAGGAAAAAAGAATGGCCCCATTCGGTCTGCTGGCAAACAGAACAATTGGTTTATCGCGCGAATACCTGGATGAAAAAGGTGAGACGGTTTCAAAAAATGTAGGTCTTGAAAAAGCTTACGATACATTACTGAAAGGCATAACCGGCAAAAGGCTTGTTCGAAGAATCTCCGGCGGTGCATTTGTTCCTATTGAAGGTTCTGAAATAGAGCCGGTAAATGGAAAAGATGTTGTAACGACCATCGATGTAAATATCCAGGATATCGCGGAACAGGCATTGATGAAGATGATGATCAGCAATGAAGCCGAACATGGTACTGCCATAGTGATGGAAGTTAAAACAGGAAAGATCAAAGCGATTGCTAATCTCGGAAAACAGAAAGACGGATCTTATTTCGAAGACATGAATTATGCCATTACGAAATCAGAGCCCGGATCTACTTTCAAATTGGTTACCATGCTTTCTGTTCTGGAAGATGGCTATGTGCATCTTAATGACAAAGTCAATATCGAAGGTGGTGTATGGAAGGTCGGTACAAGAACTGTTTATGACAGTGAGCAAAGAGGATTATTTGATGTATCTGTTAAACAGGCATTTGAACTCAGCTCCAATGTTGGTATGGCGAAGCTGATGACGGCTTTCTATACCCGGCAGCCACAGGCATTTCTGAATCATTTATACAGACTAAGGCTGGATACATTAACCGGTTTAAATCTTCCAGGCGAAACAAAACCAGTCATTCCAACTCCAAAAAGCAAATTCTGGAGCGCTCCTACATTGCCATGGATGGGATTCGGTTATAATCTTTCCCTAACGCCGATGCACACACTGATGATCTACAATGCAGTGGCGAACGAAGGCAAAATGATGAAACCCTACCTGGTAAATGCAATAGTGAAAGATGGAAAAGTATACCAGGAATTCAGCCCGGAAATTCTGGTGGAAAATATCTGCAAACCTGCCACACTTGAGCAATTACGCAGTTGTCTGGAAGGTGTGATCACCAACGGAACCGGCAAAGCATTAAAAAATGACGGATATAATTTCGCGGGTAAAACCGGAACCGCACTTGTGGCTAACGGAACACGTGGTTACTCTGATCATATTTATCAGTCATCTTTTGCAGGATATTTTCCCGCAGAAAATCCGCAATATTCCTGTGTTGTGGTTATAAAAAACAAACCATTTGCACATGTGTATTATGGTGGAGCGGTGGCAGGGCCGGTATTCCGGGAGATCGCTGATAAACTCTATGCCCGCAACACAAATCAACATCCTTTATATAAGTCTGCCGAAAAAGCCGATAGTAATTTTTATGCGTGGAGTGGCTGGAAGGCAGACTACGAACAGGTTTATAAATCAATGAACCGCCAGTACCGCGATTCAGCAAAAGGGAGTGAATGGTCGAATGTGGTCAATAATGATTTTCAGCCGACAGTTCGCGGGCTCGCGATCAGGGAACAGGTGATGCCGGCTGTTCATGGTATGGGATTAAAGGATGCCATTTTTCTATTGGAGAATATGAAACTGAAAGTGGTAATTAAAGGACGTGGTCGTGTAAAGATGCAATCAGTAAATGCAGGTTCAAAAATCAGCAAGGGCCAGGTGGTTGTGCTGGAGATGGGCTCCTGAGGAAATACGAAGTGCGAGGTACGAAGTAAGAAGTCAACAGCCAATACAATTGTAGGTTTTAAGTCGCGGAGGGAGGATGAATTTGCAGAGCAGAATTTTAATCGGGAAAGAAGCACGAGGTAAGAAGTGAAAGGCAAATACAATTTTGGGTTTCGTAGATGATTTAATAGCCCGGGATTTCAATCCCGGGAAAGAGAACAGCAAATTCAATTGTGAATTTTCAATCCCGTAGGGATGGTGAATATTGTAGCCCGGGGTGCAAACCCCGGGTTAGAGATAAAAAAAATTCATGTCCCGGAGGGACGATGATATTATAGCCCGGGATTTCAATCCCGGGAATGCGAACAGC
>JAATGW010000160.1 GCA_015654495.1 Chitinophagales bacterium | reverse complement strand
TAGAAAAATCTTCCATGATTGATTTTAGTATATAGTTTTTATGCCGGGAAGGCAGGATGACGAAGTAATAGACGATAGGTTTTTATCCCGTCTGCTTACCGGCATCCCGCCTTAACGGCAAAAGAAGGAAGTTATATAGTAGTAGGCAGAAGGGAACTATCAACACGGCGCTAAAGTTTTAGTGAAAAATAACTTGAAAATTTAAACAAGAGAGTAGTGGGAAGCAGACTAGAAAAATCTTCCATGATTGATTTTAGTATATAGTTTTTCTGCCGGGAAGGCGGGATGACGAAGACATAGACGATAGTTTTTTATCCCGCCTGCTTTCCGGCTCCCCGCCTTACCGGCAAAAGAAGGAAGTTATATAGTAGTAGACGGTAGGCAGTAGTAGGGAGCAGCCTAAAGTACTAAACCCTGATTTTTTTCAGCACAAATTTTTTTAAAACGAACTTTTTTATCCTTAACCTTCATATCCATTCTTGATGGGGAGAACAAATAATCAAACCCACGTTCCAAATGAGGTTCCCGACTTTGAAATTTGCCTTTCCGGCGAATTGTGTAGACTAAACCATCCGCGCCCATCTATTTTCGAGTGGGCGGTGGGGAAATATTTATCACAGATTTACAGAGACCAAATTTATTTCAATAACAAATTTAAAACTTGACCAGATGCAGGTTTCACTTATCAATGCCGAAACAAAATACATAATGGTAAAAGGAGTGCGTTTTTCGTACAGGCGTTTTGGTAAGACGGGTAATACACCCATTGTTTTTTTCCAGCATTTTACCGGAACCATGGATAACTGGGATCCGATTGTCGCCGATGGTATCGCAGCCAATCATGATATCATCATCTTTAATAATCGTGGTGTAGGAAGTAGCGAAGGGATTACACCTTTCTCCGTGCAGGAAATGGCCGACGATGCCATTGCCTTTATTGCTGCATTAGGTTTGAATAAAATACACCTGCTGGGTTTTTCTCTGGGTGGATTTATTGCTCAACTATTACTAAAACAGGTTCCGGATTTAATAGAGAAAGTCATACTGGTCGGAACCGGACCAAAGGGAGGTGAAGGGATGAGTGGATTCCGCTCATTTATTCAACGGTCCTATACCCTGTCGGGTGTTGACCACTACCTTTTTATTTTTTATACGCCCTCTGAAAAAAGCCGGCGAATTGGTACAGAAGTGTTGTACCGGCTACACCAAAGAGCGGTTGACCGTGACCCCGAGAGCTCTCCTGAAACCGTTAAAGCGCAAACACAGGCAATTGAAGACTGGGCATTGGCAGACAAAAACGAAAATGAATTTTTAAAAAATATTACCCACCCAGTGCTGGTTGTTAACGGAAGTAACGACGCGATGTTCGAAACTGTTAATACTTATGAACTCTTTCGACTGCTGCCAAATGCACAGCTGAGTCTTTACCCCGATTCCGCTCACGCGTCATTATTTCAATACCCGGAATTATTTGTGGAGCAGGTCGGCTATTTTCTGCAAAATGCCTAGCACATCTTAAACGATATTATGCAGTAACAATTTTTTTCTTTGACCTCACTCACATCACAGCTAAATTATCGGTCGCCTAAATAGATAAACATGAACACTCAAAAAGTTATACTCATCACCGGCTCGTCGAAAGGATTCGGCTTTGAGATTGCGAAGGCTGCATTGGATGCAGGCGACAAAGTAATTGCCACCGTGCGGCATAACCGCGAGCAATTGGAGGAAAAGCTTCTGAATAATCCTGCTCTCCTGGTACTGGAAATGGATGTTACAAAAGAAGATCAGGTGATCAGTGCCGTGAGGCAAAGCATTCTTCATTTCGGCCGTATCGATACGTTAATAAACAACGCCGGTTATGGAATCATCACCGCTATAGAGGAAGCCTCAGATGAGGAAGTAAGAAAACAGTACGAAACCAATGTATTTGGATTATTGAATGTAACAAGGGCGGTATTGCCATATATGCGCAAAAGTCGCAGTGGTCATATCATTAATATTTCTTCCCTTTTTGGATACGATGCAATTCCTGGCTGGGGACTTTATGGCTCTACTAAATTCGCCGTGGAAGGCATTACCCGCGGATTAGCAAAGGAATTGGCTCCGCTTGGTATTTATGTTACCGCAGTGGAACCAGGCATATTCCGCACCGATTTTTTGAGTACCGGATCTTTCACACTTTCAAAGAATGTGATTGATGATTATAAGGATACAGTCGGTCCCGTGAGGCAAAGTGGCAGCAGCCTTAATGGCCACCAACCGGGAGATCCGAAAAAACTGGCGCGGGTAGTCGTAGATCTTGTTCATCAGGAAAAACCACCGCTTCAACTCCCGATCGGGAAAGACTCTGTGAAAATGATCACCCGGAGCGTCGAAGCCACGAAGGCCAATATTGAAAAATGGTATGACGTGTCCATCAGTACTGATTTTGATGATGCTCACAGGGCATGAATGACAACAATATCATTTAAAAAAATAGTAGCGCATGAACCGGTTCCAGGAAATATTCGATAAACAGAAGGCTTATTTTAATTCTGATATTACAAAGTCCTATGAATGGCGCATTGAACAATTGGACCGATTGGAAAAAATGCTCACGGAGAACAGGGAGGATTTTCAAACAGCTGTAGGAAAGGATTTTAAAACCGCCTATACGGAACAGGTATTTGAAGTGTCGGCAACACTCGCAACTATTGCTTATACAAAATCGCAATTAAAAAAATGGATGGAACCTGTGCCGGCTCCGGTACCTGAATTTTTAAAGCAAACAGGTCATACAGGAATTGTTTACCGCGAACCCTATGGGGTTTCACTAATTATCGGACCATTCAATGGACCATTGATATTACTTTTTCATCCGGCAGTTACAGCAATTTCTGCTGGCAACACCTGCATCTTAAAAAGTTCAGGCGCACTCATTAACACGGAGCCGTTATTAGAGAGACTCATCCCCTTATATTTTCAGCCTGAAGCTGTGACCCTTGTCACTGGTAACAGGGAAGCTATTAATGAACTCCTGAAGTTACAATTCGACTTTATCTTTTTTACCGGCAGCGTACCCGTAGGTAAAGTGATCATGCGTGCGGCTGCAGAAAATCTTACACCAGTGTTGCTGGAATTGGGAGGCCAGAACCCCGCAGTTGTAGACGAAACAGCAAATATCAAGGATGCCGCGGAAAAAATTGTGTGGGGAGCAACCGCCTGGGGCGGACAATGGTGTACCTCACCAGGTTATGCTTATGTTCACCGCTCGGTTGCAGATGAATTTGTTGCAGCCTGCAAAGAAGCTGTCGTCAGCTTATACGGTAAGGATCCAAAAAATAATCCGGACTTTTCACGTATCATCAGTGCAAAAGAAGTGAAGCGATTAGCGGCGCTGATTGACCAGAATAAAGTAGTGGCAGGTGGCGAATCTGATGGTGAAGCGAAATATGTTGCACCAACAGTATTATATCCTGTGGATTGGTCGGATGCTATTATGGAAGAGGAAATATTCGGACCAATGTTGCCGGTATTGGTATATGACAATCTCTCTGAAGCTATACGTATCATGAAAAATAAGCCTAAACCTTTAGCAGGATTTATTTTCAGCAGAAATGATGAAAACATCCAGGTTTTTCTGCACAGCTTTTCCTTCGGTGGGGGCGCCGTTAACCAGGTAAATGTGCACCTCTTTATCGAAACCATGCCTTTCGGCGGCGTAGGTAATTCAGGTATCGGTCATTACTATAGCAAGTATGGTTTTGACAGTTTAACTCACGCAAAATCTATTCTGATATCTTCTCCGGATGTAAAAATAGATTCACTCCTTCCTCCTTACAATGATGAAAAAGTGGAGATGTGGGATAGCTGGTTTCATGGATAAAAACAGTGGGTAGGTTCAAATGCAAGGCAGGAGTAAGGAGTAAGGAGGCAGTAGAAAACAGCTGAAAGGCAAGAGTCTGGAGTCTGGAGTCGGGAGTCGGGAGTC
>JAATGW010000720.1 GCA_015654495.1 Chitinophagales bacterium | reverse complement strand
TACGATACTATTTGTTTAATAGACTGTACCGGTATTATAACCGCAAGAGCCAAAGACGTAGCCGCTTGTATGGTCAACAAGCCTTTGAAAAACTGGTCCATAAATATGGACTGATAGATCCGACGAAATACTATGTCAGAAGCTCCATGTGATAGCTTGCAAAGAAGATTACAGGAAAGCCGTATGCGGGAAAACCGCACGTACGGATTGACGAGGGGGCGGGAGAAATTATTTATTTCTCCTCGCTCTACTCTACTGGCATTAAATTCTTTGTCCTTCGCACGCAGGCCATGATAGGCAAGGCGGAGATATTCATCGGCCAATGCATTAATATCTGTGAGCTCTCTTTCCCCATTACTTGTCCGGCTATGCTGCAACATTCCCTTCACTATTGCATCTGCTCGTTTTCCGTGGTGATTGATCTTTTCTGAATTATCCCTTATATCATCCAAAAGGCTTTTTACATCTTCTATATTTCCTTTATTAAATTCTTCAGCGGCTTCATCAATCATTTCTTTATTTAGCTCACTAAAGTTGTTTACAAAATTCAATGGGTTTTGAATTTCATGTGCAATACCTGCAGTGAGTTCTCCTAATGAAGCCATTTTTTCAGACTGGATTAACTGCGTCTGCGTGGATTTAAGATCAAGCAGGGTTTTTTCCAACACTTTGTTGGCTTTGTGTTTCTGCCTGTTATTCCTGTAGAAAACGAACGCAAGGATCGCCAAAGAGGTAATTCCTGTAAGCATACCCAGCGTTCTGATTCTGTTTAAATAAGCGATTCTTTCCTTTCCTTTTTCTCCACACTTAATTGCTCTTCAAATCCAATATTCTGGAAACGCTGAAGCATTTCTATTCTTTCATTAGCCAGGCTATCTTTTAATTTTTTTGTTAACAGCAGATAGGCATAGGCACTGTCTGAATTCCCTTTTTTTCTGTAGATATCCGAAAGCATTTCAGCAGCAGCCGAAATTCCCCAACCTACTTTTAAAGCATTTGCAATCCGCAACGCTTTGTCAGCGTAATAAATGGAAGAATCATACTGCGCTTTTTCGTGGTAAAATCCGGCAAGTTTTGTATTAATTGAAACCTCAGCGGATAAATTATTATACTTTCCACTTGTATGCAGCGCCTGCCAATAATACTGCTTCGCAGAATCCGGTAAATTCTGTTTCAAATAAACATCGCCCATATCCTCCAGAATATTTCCGAGGTAAGAAAAACTCTCTGTTAATATCGCATTTTTTAAAACCCGCTCCACATAAACAAAAGCAGAATCCACCCTGTTCAGGCGAAAATAACAGGTGCCAATATTCATATTACTCGTGACCAACAAATCTTTGGAATTAATCGATTCGGCAATGGCTATTTCTTCCTGGAAATACTTAATAGCTTTTTCTGAGTTTCTGGTACTGCTGTACAAATTTCCCAACTGATGGGATGCTCCGGCTAAAACATACAGGCGGATGCTCCGGGGAGAATGGGATAAATAATATTCCAATGGAGGGTTATAAAAATTTTGTTCATTTGCCGCATTCTTTGAAATTTCTGACGATTCATTTACAAGCCTGATTGAAGAAACTAAATCACCAAGATGCATCAGTACGTACGCTTTATTCAACAGTGACTCAGCGGTCCATAAAGGTTGATTTAATTTCCGGCTCATGTCTAATGCCTGCCCGGTATAAAATAAACTACTGTCACGATCAAGCTCTATGTAGTATTGGGCCAGGTTAATCAGGGTATACATTCTGATACTGTCGTTACCGGCATTCGCCATCGCGTTACGCAGACTATCAAGCTCCTGGGCGTTGGCGCTGGAATATTCAATGGCACTCAGAAAAATGATCAGGTATACCGTTCTCAATCTTTTCATCCCGGTTTATTTGACAGGCAATTCAATTATAAATTGTGTTCCTACTTTCTGTTCTGATTCCACATTTAACTCACCATTGTGCGCTTTCACAATATCATATGCCAGTGATAATCCCAATCCCGTCCCTTGTCCTGTAGGTTTGGTAGTGAAAAACGGCTGGAATATTTTCTCGGTTAAATTCTGTGGAATACCATTGCCGTTATCTGCGATCTTGATTATTATTTTGTTCCCGTACTTTTTTGTACTGATCGAAACAACAGGACTGTAACCTGTAATACCTGTTTTCTTTTTTTCAGCGACCGCATAGAAAGCATTTGTAATGATATTCAGCAATACTCTGCCGATTTCCTGTGGAATAATGTTGATTTTGCCGATGCTGTCATCAAAATCGGTTTTCAGAGTTGCATTAAACTCTTTATCCTTTGCCCGCAGGCCGTGATATGCAAGCCTGAGATATTCGTCACACAACGCATTGATATCTGAAAGTTCTTTCTCGCCATTACTGTTGCGGCTATGTTGCAGCATTCCTTTTACAATGGCATCTGCACGTTTGCCATGATAATTTATTTTTTCTTCGTTATCTCTGATATCATTTGAAATAGCCATCGCTTCAGCAATGTTTCCTGTTTTCAACTCATGATGTAATTCATCTACGAGTTCTTTATTTACTTCTGAAAAATTATTTACGAAATTCAGCGGATTCTGAATCTCATGAGCTATGCCTGCCGTGAGTTCACCGAGCGACGCCATTTTTTCTGCCTGGATGAGTTGTGTCTGGGTTGATTTTAGATCGGAGAGTGATTCCTGAAGCTGACTGGTACGCTGGTTTACTTTCTGTTCCAGCATATGATTTTCATTTCGCAACGCTTTGGATCGATACTGAATATACGACCAGATACCACCGGCCAGCAATATTGCATATAAAATATATGCCCACCATGTTTTCCACCAGGGAGGTAATATCATGATATTTAAAACTGCTTCTGTTTCATTCCATACACCATCACTGTTAGCTCCTTTTACTTTAAAAGTGTAAGAACCAGGAGAAAGGTTTGTATAGGTAACAGCATGTTCTGTACCGGCCTGCACCCAGTCCTTATCATAGCCTGTGAGCTGATAGGCATATTGATTTTTTGATGCATCTGCAAAATGTAATGCTACAAAGCGAAAACCGATTTTATTTTCGTTATATGCCAATGTGATTTCCTGCCTGCCTTCAGTAAACAAAACAGTATCAGAAACAGCAGCAGATTTTGCGGAGCGGTAACTGATGGATTCAATAATCACAGATGGCGGAATCTTATTGTCATTCAGCTTCAGCGGATCGAAACTGACGAAGCCCTTTCTGGTAGAAAAATGAAAATTTCCCTGCGCATCTTTAAACCGCGCAAAGCTTCTTTCGTCAATCTTAAACTCTGTAAAATTAGTAATGATATTACTGGCCGGATTAAGTCTTGACATACCCCTGTTACTGAATGTCCAGATATTGCCTCCGGCATCTTCAGTAATTGTTTCAGCTTCATTAGCGAGGAGTCCATCTTTCTCACCGTATCTTTTGAAGGTTCCGTTTTTTCTGTCAAACAAAAACAACCCGGATAGATAGGTTCCTACCCACAATCTTTTTTGCTTGTCTTCATATATGGACAACACACAAGTAAACCCTTTTTCCCGATCAAGATAAGATGTAAATCTGCCTGTTTTTGTATCAAAACGATTGAGAGCACCCTGGTTAGTGCCGATCCATAAAATTCCCTCTGAATCTGCGAACATGCTGAGGACTGTCACATCATCCAGAACATTTTCCGCTTTTTTGGTGCCGTCATTTATTATAAACGGATAGCGGGTGAATATTCCGGCTTGTTTATTGAAACTAAGAAGTCCCTTATTTCTTGTTCCAATCCAAACAATCCCCTCCTGGTCGACAACAAGATTATTTATAGCTCCGGTCAGAAATAAGCTGTCCCGGGATGGCGATGTATAATTCACTGCAGATTTTGTTTGTGGCTGGTAGTTGTACAAACCGTGATCGGTGCTGACTATCCAAAAACTACCATCTTTCGCTGTCACAACCTTGGAGATTCCTTTGTATATATTTTTACCACCCAGTTCAATTTTATTGTACTTATTTTCAGTGCTATGCCAGGCATAAAGGGCCGATGAATCGCTTATAAAACAAATACTGTCGCCATTGTTTCCAACAATTGTGAAGGGTGCAGATTTCCCGTTTCCTGCCAGCGATGGTGGCCGTGGGTTAGTTAATGACGGCGTAAATAAAGTTTTCTGCCTGTCGATATAACTGATCCCGGCAAAAATGTTATTTACCCATAAGGTGCCCGATCTGTCGAAGAACAAGTCCCGGACCACGGATCGTGGCAAATCTCCAGGTTCGCCCTTTGGATGGTAAGCTGTAACAACTGCCGATTTTGTATCTAAATAATACAAACCGATAGAGCCGTCTCCGCCCATCCAGAGATTCCCATTTTTATCTGATGCAAGTACGGATGCTCCCTTTGCAAAAGGAAAGTTCAATGCATAATTCGTGAATGTTGCATTCTGTTTGTTGAAAAGCGAAATGCCTTTTTCGGTACAGACCCAGACCCGTTTCAGGGAATCTGTATAAATCTGTGCGCCACTTGCCGGAAGTGCTCCGGACCGCGCCGGGTCCGGAACGAATGTATTATATTTTTTAGTTCGGGTATCGAACTGGAAAATTTTCATGGTATGCGGCGCCAGCCGCGGATTTGCAGCAATGTCCGGGTCGTATGTATTCATCCATAAAATATCGGGATCTGCCGGATCAGTCCGAAAGGTTTCAAAAAGATCACCATGCTGATTGTCCGGAAATTCAAACCAGGGTTTAAATGACTTCGAACTGCTGTCGAAATAACTCAACAGGCTGCCGGCAACCAGCCAGATTTTTCCATTAACGTCCTGCCTTAAGTCGATAGTTTGTTTCGCCGGAATGTAATATTTGCCTTTACCGCGAGGGCTGAATTCCTCAAGAGTGTTCTGCACAGTATTAAAATATAGTACCCTGAACGGGATCGTATCATTAAATTGTTGTATCCCTATCCAGTATTCCTGAGATTGTTTATCATCTGCCCAGAAAAATACACTGCTTGCTTTTATTGTAAGTGAATCCTGTTCAGGTTTCTTCCATTTGTTTCTTATAAAAACATCTTTTTTTCTGTCAAAAAAATAAAAACCTGCACCGCGGACCTGTACCCATAATTTTCCCCGCTTATCTTCAAATAAATACCGCGCTGAGCTGTTAACTATTTCATGTCCTTCGTCATCTGGAAACGGATAGGGTTTCAGCCTGTAACCATCATACCTGACCAGCCCGTTCTGCGTGCCAAACCATAGATAGCCATACCTGTCCTGTAAACTGTTTTGTACAAATGCTTCAGGTAATCCGTTTGCAACATTCAGTGTATTGAAGTAAGGCTTTTTCGGTTGCCCTTGTGCAACAACACCACAAAATATCAGCAGCGTTATTAATAGTTTTCTCATATTAGTTTAGATCGATGTATAAAGTACGAGTTACGAAGCAGGAACTTTCGGGTAAGGACTCGTTTCATGCATTGGTATTTAAAGTGACAATAAATTCAGAACCCTTCATTTCGACACTACTTACTTTTATCTCTCCACCATGTGACTTTACAATGTCATATGCGAGCGATAATCCCAGGCCGGTTCCTTGCCCGGTAGGTTTGGTTGTAAAAAATGGTTGAAATATTTTATCGATGATTTTTCGCGAAATGCCTATGCCATTATCCGTGACGGCTATTTCAATTTTATTTCCGGCTTTTTTTGTGGATACGGAAATTACCGGGATATCGGATGCCTTGTCTCTAAAGTGTGCCGCGCATGCATAAAATGCATTGTTATACAAATTCAATAAAACCCTGCCTATATCCTGCGGAACAACATCGATCTTACCGATGGATTGGTCGAAATCAGTTTGCATTGTTGCATTGAAGGAACCGTCTTTCCCTCTGATTCCATGGTATGCTAATCGCAGGAACTCATCAGCCAGCGCATTTATATCTGTTGGCACTTTGGTACCCGAGGCACTGCGGCTGTGTTGCAACATATTTTTGACAATGGCATCGGCACGTTTTCCATGAAGGCTGATCTTTTCTTCATTTTCCCTGATATTTTTTGTAATGGATCTTATATCATCAACATTACCCTTGCTTAATTCATCTTCCAGTTCTACCGTGAGCTCTTTATTGATTTCTGAAAAATTATTTACAAAATTTAATGGGTTCTGTATCTCATGTGCAATTCCTGCAGTGAGTTCACCCAGCGATGCCATTTTTTCGGATTGTATGAGTTGGAATTGTGTGGACTTTAAATTCGAAAGCGTGTGCTCCAGGACTTTATTAGCTTCCTGTTTTTTCCGGTAGCTGTAAAACAATATCAGACCAATGACAAGACAGGCAGCTAATCCCGCAAGCATCGCATACATCTGTATCCTGTTTTCCGCAATTACTTTTTCTCTTTCTAATTCCTTCAAACGCAATTGGTCATCAAATGACATATTCTGAAAATCCAATAAAGATTTTATTCTTGCCTGATTAGCACTGTCATTTGCAGCAAGGGCAAGACCCTGGTATTTGTATGCACTATCAATATTGCCATTCAATTGATAGCTCCTGTATAAATTTTGAAACGCATTTCCGAGATCCCTGGACTCCATTGAAAGTAAAAGCGCAAGATTTTTCCGGGCATAATACAAACTGGAATCCTTATTCTTTTCATTTTCAGTATACAATCGTGTTAATGAAGAATAATTTTCCGTTAAATAGGTGAAGTTTTTTTGCTCTGTTGCAGATTGAATGCCTTGATGAAAGTTTTGAATTGCCCGCTTGCTATTGTTCTGCTTAAGATAAATTTGCCCCATGATATGGTATGCATCTGACAAATATTTTCTGCCTTCATTCCTGTTTAACTTTTTAACGGCACTTTCCTCCAATATCAAAGCCGAATCTAATTTGTTAATCAAGACATATGATTTACCAATGTTTTTATCCACCCAACCTATTATCACCTGATTACCTGTTTGAAGGGCAATTTTTTTTGTTTCCATAAGATGAAATATTGCTTCGTATGTTTTGCCGGTGGTTCGTAAGAGGTGGCTAAAATCATTATGGATATAGGCAAGAAAATATAGCCTTGCAGAATGAATTATATTTTCCTTGTCGACAGACCACCAGGTTTTTTCTTCATTTTCCGGATTTCCGGCAAGCTTTAATGCTTCCTGAAAGCATTGATAGGATTCAGGGAAACGGCCTAATTGCATTAATGTATACCCCTTATTGTTCTGAGCCGCTGCTTCATCCAGTTTTTTATTATTCGTTTTTGCAAGGTGCAGGGCGACCTCTTTATAATAAAGTGCCGAATCCCAGTTGACTTCAGTGTAATAACCTCCCAGAATACTGCTTAACATGTACCGGATCGAGTCGGTTGTGGCGTTCATAAATGCCTGCCTTAAACTGTCTGTATCCTCTTCCTGCGCCGTAATAAGAAAACCAGATGCCCTTAACAGGATGCCTTTATCGGCAAAAATATCGTCCTCATGTATTTGTAGTTTTAACCTGTTGGCAATTCGCAAAGACCGATCCTTATAAAAACGACTGCTATCCCGGCTTTTTCCCTGAAAAAAATATTCCAGTTGGTCATAAATATCCATTCGGATACTATCGTTGGCTGCGTTTGTTAAAGCCCGGTGCAGACTGTCCGATTTCTTTTGCCTAACCTGTGCTTCTATAAAAGCAGGCGATAGCAGTAATAGAAATATTATAATTAATTGCCTCAAAATATTTGTTTAGCTCCCTGGTAATTGAATAAAGATGATCAAAAATTCTATTCCTCTTCTTCCTTATTTCCTAAAGGGAATTTAATTATGAATTCAGTTTCTTCATTAACAATACTATGCACTACTATTTCTCTCGTGTGCCGAAACTATATCATGGCTTAATGACAATCCCAAACCCGTTCCCTTGCCGGTAGGTTTGGTTGTGAATGGCGAAGTGTGAAGTAAATACTACGACTCATTTATTGTCATTTAGAATGATAGTAAATTCAGAACCCTGATTTTCAATGCTGGTCACTTTTATCTCACCGCCATGAGCTTTCACAATATCATAGGATAATGATAATCCCAGGCCGGTTCCTTGTCCGGTAGGTTTGGTTGTGAAAAAAGGCTGAAATATTTTACTGATAATATTTTCCGGAATTCCATTACCGTTGTCCTTTACCGTTATTTCAAAATGATTGCCGATTTTCTTTGTGCTAACAGATACCTGTGGCTGGTGCTCGTTTGCCGGCGAGACAATGGAACTGTTATCTCCAACTTTCGGGGATAATGGAGATGCCGCTGCTAAAGCTTTGGCATGCACGGCATAAAACGCGTTGTTGTATAAATTCAACAACACGCGGCCAATATCCTGCGGTACAACATTCACTTTACCAATGGATGGATCAAAATCGGTTTTGAATTGTGTATTAAAGGATTTGCGCACAGCATCCTGCGGATTCGCAGAACCCTGCGGGTGCGCAGCATCCCGTGGATCTTTAACCCGCAAACCCTGATAGGCGAGCCGCAAGTATTCTTCTGCCAGCACATTGATATCTGTTGGTTCTTTTTCACCGCTGTTAGTCCGGCTGTGCTGCAGCATACCTTTTACTATCGAATCGGCGCGCTTGCCATGATGACTGATCTTTTCCTCATTTTCAATAATATCAGCTGCAATTGATTTTACTGCTTTAAAATTTTCTTTGTCAATTTCTTCATTCAATTCTGTAAGCAATTCTCTATTAACTTCTGAGAAATTATTTACAAAATTTAATGGGTTTTGTATCTCATGTGCAATACCTGTTGTCAATTCTCCTAATGAAGCCATTTTTTCTGATTGAATGAGTTGCGACTGTGTAGATTTTAGATCCTTCAACGTTTTTTCCAAAACTATTTTGGCTTTCTTTTCCTTTTTGTTGTTACGATACAGAATAAGACCTATCAGAGAAAGAATAACAAGTCCTGAAATCATACTATATGTTCTGATTTTACTCTTTGTCTGGATTTTTTCGTTCTCAAGTTTTTCCAACTTTGTCTGCTCATCTGTAACTACGTCCAGAAATGCAAGAAGGTTTTTTCGCTCTTCTGCACTAAGACTATCACTTAATGATTTAGACAATTTTAAATACACAATGGCACTATCGGTTTTGCCCAGCCGATCAAAACAGGAAGTAAGCAGATTATATGAATCTCTTTTCCAGGCCTGGTCTTTGCGTTTTTCAAAAATTTTCAAGCTTTCTCTGGCATAATACAAAGCGGAGTCGCTTTTTTGTAAATCCGTACTCACACGACTTAATGACATATATGCGAGGCCCAGGTGCAGATGATCATTTGTCTCTTTTAAATGCGCTATCGACTGTACTAATGTATTCGCGGCTAAATCGAAATTTCCCATCTTCTCATAGGTATCGCCCAGGAATTTCATTGCACGACCCAATCCCGACTGATCCTTCAAATCTAAAAAAGTGGAGATGGCCATTTTAATTAACATGACTGCTGAATCTAATTTTCCTTCATTCATATAGGCGATACCCATATGAAAGTTTATATACGCAATCTGTCGGCCGTCTCCTGCAGCTTTTGCATATTTTTCGGCTTCCCGGTAATTTTTCAATTGGTTTTTTGTGTTAACAACCCAGTTTCCGGTATACGCATTTAACAATCCTATTAAATCGTAGCAGTCGCTTAGCAGAAGCATTCGTTCACTCGTTGGATTTTGTCCCCGCGACAAGTGCCAGATCGTTTTTTCAATAGCGGGGTCCTTTGCAATATTTAACGCTTTTAAATAGTATTCCAATGACTTTGAAAACTTTTCCTGCTGCATCAGGGTAACCCCCATTCCATTCAATATAGAAGCTTCGTCAAATTTTAGATTTAATCTGACAGCAATTGACAAGGCTTTTTCAATATAAAAATTTGAACTATCGCGATCCTCAAGACTGTAATATAATCCGAGATCACTACAGATTTTCATTCGGGCAGTATCGCTTGTTGCATCGGATAGAGATCTGTACAAACTACTCAAATAGGAGCTTTCCTGTTGCCCATAATTGGTGAATGGCAAAGAGATGAACAGAGCGATTATTATAAATATTTTCATCGTGGATTACTAAGTTATGGGTAAAAAAATAGTAAACTTCGACCCTTCACTTTCTTTCCCTGCCTGCGCTGACGCTTCGTCCGACGCCAAAGGCTTTGGCCGACGGCTGTCGGCAGACAAGGTTTCAGCCTTTATCTCACCACCATGCCCCTTCGTAATTATATCATAAGCTAAAGATAATCCCAAACCAGTTCCCTGCCCGGTCGGCTTGGTTGTAAAAAATGGTTGAAATATTTTATCGATAATATTCTCCGGGATGCCGATGCCGTTGTCCGTGACCGTTATTTCGATTTTATTGACCGATTGTTTTGTGGATACCTGAATTATCGGTCGGTAACCGTTGGTTGTCGTAGAGACGCCATGCATGGCGTCTCTACGAGCGGCGCACGCATAAAACGCATTGTTATACAAATTCACCAAAACTTTCGCGATATCCTGTGGAACGATACTGATATTGCCAATCGAAGGATCGAAACTTGTTTTTATGACTATATCAAAAGCAGGATCTTTTGCTTTCTGATTTTGATATGCCAACTGTAAATATTCATCAGCCAATGCATTCAGATCTGTAGGTTCTCTTTCTCCTCTGTGGGATTGCGAGTGCTGCAGCATTCCCTTCACAATTGCATCAGCCCGTTTTCCATGATGCTTGATTTTCGAGAGATTCTGTTCAATATCATCAAGTAGCTCTGCAACTTCAGGGCTGTTTTCTTTTGCCTCTTGCCTTTTGCCCTGCCCGCCGTGGCCTGCCAGGAGGGCTCTTGCCTCCACAATCATTTCGCTACTTACCTCACTGAAATTATTTACAAAGTTCAAAGGGTTCTGTATTTCATGTGCGATGCCGGCAGTGAGTTCGCCGAGTGATGCCATTTTCTCTGACTGGATC
>JAATGW010000250.1 GCA_015654495.1 Chitinophagales bacterium | reverse complement strand
GTCTTAATGAGAAAGGCTATGATGAAATTCATTCATTATTGCAAAAAGCCTTTCGTATTGATTCTGCATTCCGGGCCTATGATGATGCATTGAATCATATCATCTCTGTTCGCGAGCAGAAGCAGCGCCGGAATTTCCTGTACCCATTTATTGAAAAAAATAAGCTGCCCCACTTAAATAGTTTAAAAGTAAAGCCATTTCCATATCAGATCGGTGGCATCTTATTCTGTGCATCTGCCGGAAGAAGTATCCTGGCCGACGATATGGGTCTTGGTAAAACTGTACAATCCATAGGCGTCGCGCAACTGCTGCATGAACATATGAAGGTTCAGAAAGTGCTGATTGTTTGTCCGACTTCACTTAAATACCAATGGCAATCAGAAATAAAAAAATTTACCACAGCAACAGTGGAAGTGGTTGAGGGTAACTATCTGAAAAGAAGCAGGGCCTATCAACAGAATGAGAGCTTATATAAAATCATAACCTACAATATGGCTGTGAATGATATTGACCTCATCAATGCTTACCAGCCAGACCTGGTTATCCTGGATGAGGCACAGCGCATAAAAAACTGGCAAACCCGGGTAAGCCGTACGCTGAAGAAACTGCAAAGTAAGTATTGCGTTGTACTTACCGGTACGCCGATCGAAAACAAATTGCAGGAACTATACTCCCTCGTTCAGTTTGTGAATCCATTAATACTCGGATCATTATACAATTTTATCTCTGCTCATGAACAAACAGACAATACGGGAAAAGTGGTTGGGTACAAAGGTCTTGATAAGATAAAAGAAAAACTTAGTGAACTATTATTGCGACGAACCCGTTCCCAGGTCCTGCAGCAATTACCCAAAAGAATGGATAAAAATCTGTTCGTGGAAATTACAGATGAACAGAAAAAAATGCATAGTGAATTCCAGGACCAGGTAAATATATTAGTGAACAAATGGAAGAGAATTGGTTTTTTATCAGAAGAAGATAGACAGAAATTGCTGATCCGCCTGAACCAGATGCGCATGGTTTGCAACAGTACTTTTATACTCGATCAGGAAACAAATCACCAGACGAAACTGGATGAGTTGTTCAGCATACTCCAGGAAGTATTATCGTCAGGCGAAGAGAAGATCGTTATTTTCAGTCAGTGGGAGAGGTTCACAAGACTGATCGCGCTTGAGCTTGATAAATTAAAAATCGGGTATGCGAATCTGAATGGATTTGTGCCGGGAAATAAAAGAAAGCATTTGTTCGATCGGTTTAACAATGAGGCCGATTGCAGGATATTTCTGTCAACTGATGCCGGGGGTGTTGGTCTGAATCTGCAGGCCGGGTCCTGGCTGATCAATATGGATTTACCCTGGAATCCTGCTGTGCTTGAACAAAGGATTGCAAGGATTTATAGGCATGGTCAAACCAAGCCTGTCAATATCATTAATCTTGTTGCACAGAGTACTATTGAACACGGGATGATCGGTAAGCTGAATTTCAAAACAGCACTTTTTAAAGGCGTGCTGGACAATGGTGAACCGGATATTTTTATGGGTGACAGCAAGTTCAATCTATTCATGCAGGGCGTTGAGGACCTGATGAACGACAAATCAGTGACTGCAGCAGTGGGAGATTCAGGTATTAGTCCTGAAATTCCTGTTGAAAATAATGCAGAGGTGCCGCCTGAAACAGGGGAAGATCTGATGGATACGGATGAAATAATTTCTGACAAACCAGCAAAAGATATATCAGCGGCTAACGCATTTAACCAGCCGGATTTCATGCAGACAGCATCTACATTTTTCAGTCAGTTTGCCAATATCCTCAGTGATCCGAAAGCTTCGCAGAATTTAGTTAGTCAGTTGACACGCAAAGATCAATCTTCGGGTCAGACTTATATTCAGATCCCGGTCGCTAATGAAGATGTAGTAAAGCAGGTAGTGGGAATGCTGATAAACCTCGGAGGTGTTTTGGGAAAGGTTGGCGCCATCTCAAAAAATTCATAATAATCTAACTGACTCCCGGGCTACTAAAGTCAGGACTATTTATTTTATTCTCTATATTCAGCAATTACTTTTTCCTAAATCAAATTGTTATGCCAACAGTAATTATTCGACACAAAGTAGGTGATTTTGACACATGGCTCAAGGGTCACGAAGACAGGGTAGCGCTTTTTACTCCGGTTGTATCAGGCTTTAAAACCTTCCAGGATCAGGACGATCCAAATTCGGTTGTTCTTGTACTGGAGGTGACTGATATGGAAAAGTTGGGAACTCTCATGGGTGATCCAGAGGTGCAGGCAACTAAGGAACGTCATACGGTGATAGACCCGCTCGTTCTTTCCCAGGAAGTAGCAATTTAAAAAGGATCCTGCTGCTGAAAACAGTGGCAAGGAAACAGGAATTGCACGCCATTTACAGACCTCTGAAGAGTCAGATGCTTTTCAGAGGTTTTTATTTTAATGTCGATCAGGAAATTCAGATACCGCTTACACGGGATCCCCAAAAAACAGAAAAAAATCTGCATATAATAGATTCTCTCTTTTGCAGGAACTTAAGAAGGGGAAATTCAGGAGGTTTACTTTCTGCCATTTTTTATCATTTAAAATGGTGATGGATTTGTTCACTGTATTATTTCCGGTTAACCGTAACAGTTATCAAATCAGCTATGATTTGCTTTCAAATTCGGAAGTTTGTATTTTTGTGATTCACCTTTCGAGGCTCGGGTCCTTGGGTGCCTTACCCGCACTGTCTTTGATTACGTTCGAAAGGATTTAAGTCTTCGATGTTGGGTTCCGGGATGCCTTACCCGCAACGCCGGAATTACAGTTGGAGACTTATTTTTTGCCTTCAAAATACAGGCATCAGACTTCCTAACCGGTAGTCCTGGTGAATTCCTTTGGAGTCAT
>JAATGW010000175.1 GCA_015654495.1 Chitinophagales bacterium | reverse complement strand
GAACACAAAACTCAACAACAAGAGTTAATTGCTGTGTTACATACGCCCGGGAAAACCGTAATAGGGATTATCAGCAAATCAAATCTGGAATTATTCAGCTCTGATAGTTGCTTTAACAACAGGGAACTCAATCAATATATTATACCGCTGATGTACACCTACCGGATAAAAAAAATTGAGTACAGACATTTCCCCGAAAATCCGGTAATTAAAATTGAAATCGGATCTCTTAGTCTAATCCGGCTATACAAAACCGGCATCAGATCTCTTTCCGGTTCACCAGAAATTCCCCTGGTCTTACTATCGGGCAATTGCAGTTTGTCTCTTGAAGAATTGTACCATAAAACGAATTGCAAAATGATTATCGCCGACGCCACAAATCCGCTGTGGAAAATTCAGCAATGGAAAAAAGAGGCTGAACAACTACATTTGCGCTTCCATTCTGTGCCCGAACTGGGCGCATGCCTGGCAAACAGGAATCAACCCTTATCTCCTGAATAGTTGAGGCAGTTAAATAGAATGCCTGAGCAATATCAAAGTTTTATGGAAAAGAAAATTCAGTCAGCATTAATTTCAGTTTTCTACAAAGATGGTTTAGATGAAGTTGTACAACAATTGCATAAAAAAGGCATCAGCATATATTCAACCGGAGGCACCCAGTCGTACATAGAAAAACTGGGTATCCCCTGTATCCCTGTAGAATCTCTTACAGACTATCCTTCCATTTTAGGCGGGCGGGTTAAAACACTTCACCCCAAAATTTTTGGTGGAATATTGGGCCGCAGAAATGTAGATACAGATCTGGAGGAAATGAAAGACTATGGCATTCCCGAAATCGATCTGGTAATTGTAGACCTCTACCCTTTTGAAGAAACTGTTCGTGAAACAACAGATGAAAAAGCGATCATTGAAAAAATTGATATCGGTGGTCCGTCGATGATACGCGCGGCCGCAAAAAATTTCCGGGACCTTGTAGTAATCGCATCAAAATCAGAGTACCCGGTTATAACAAAAATTCTTGAAGATCAGGATGGCGCTACTTCATTGGACCAGCGGAAAGATTTTGCTGTAAAAGCTTTTAATGTTGTTACCGGATATGACATCGCTATTTCTGACTATTTCAACAGAGAAAAATCATCTTCATTTTTTTTCTCTGCGGGCAATGCAGCAGTGATGAGGTATGGTGAAAACCCACATCAGAAAGGAGTATTTTTTGGTGATACCCAGCCCTGGTTTACCAAATTACATGGCAAGGAATTATCGTACAATAATCTTGTAGACATGGACGCTGCCATGCAGCTGATCAGTGAGTTCAGTTTTCCGGGGCAGGCTGAAACTGCCGGGATTGTATTTGCGGTGATCAAACACACAAACGTTTGTGGCGTTGCTTCAAGGTCCACTGTGAAGGAAGCCTGGGACGCCGCGCTTGCGGGAGATCCTGAAAGCGCTTTCGGTGGAGTGCTGGTATGCAATGCGGAAATCAACAAAGAAACAGCAGAAGCTATCAGCGAGATATTTTTTGAAGTACTGATTGCACCGGGATTTTCTGAAGATGCGCTTGTAATCCTTCAGGCAAAAAAGAACAGAATTCTTGTACAGCAGAAGAAACCTTTTGTTCCGGCGCAACAGTTCAAATCGATACTGAACGGAGTATTGAAACAGGATTCAGACGAGGGTAATATTGAAAAATGGGAAGAGGCGGGTGGAAAAGAATCGACCGATTCTGAAAAAGAAAATCTGCTTTTTGCAAATATCATATGCAAACATCTTAGATCAAATGCGATAGCATTAGTAAAGGACTATCAGTTAATCGGCAAGGGTTGCGGTCAAACATCGCGCGTAGATGCATTGAGGCAGGCAATTGAAAAAGCCAGACAATCCGGTTTTGATTTAAATGGCGCTGTGCTGGCAAGCGATGCATTCTTCCCCTTTGATGATTGCGTTAAAATGAGTTATGAAGCTGGGATTACTTCGTTTATACAACCAGGTGGTTCTATACGGGATAAAGACTCAATAGCATTTTGTAAGGATCATGGACTGGTGATGATAATTACAGGCATGCGGCATTTCAGGCATTAAGACTAAATCAATGATATGAGATCGGGGTTGTTTAGAACAAAAGCGTTGATCTATGACCTGTACGACACCGTCAGGTCTTCTCTGCAACCGCTAAGCCCGCGAAATCATAGTGAAAAAACAAAAGCACTTCTGGCTGTAGCTGTTGTAAGCTTGTTATGGGGAACTACATGGCTGGCTTCAAAAAAAGGTATTGAACATATGCCGGCGCTTCAGCTTGCCGGAATCAGGCAGTTATCAGGTGGAATTTTTTACATCTTATTTTTTACAATCAAAGGATATAAATGGCCCAGCTGGTCTCAACTCATTCGTTTCACATGGATGAGTGTACTGATGTTTGTTGTTAGTAATGGTTTCAGCACCTGGTCGGTGCAATTTCTGCCCAGCGGGTTGGGTTCAGTTATCGGTGCAATTTCTCCAATATGGATAGCCATTTTCAGCCTGTTTATTTTCAGAGATACAAAGTTGAATCTGATTACAATTGTCGGGCTTGTTATCGGTTTTGGTGGAATACTGATTATTTTTTCTGATTACCTGGATGCTATTTTCAATTCTTCTTTCTCAAAAGGAATTTTCCTTGGTCTTACTGCAACAATGACCTGGGCTATCGGTACCCTATTCACAGTGAAACATGCAAAAGATATTGATCCTTACTATAGCCTGGGCTGGCAAATGTTCCTTAGCGGCGTTATCCTTACGTTGATTGCCTATGCAACGGGGCTCCATATCCCCATCCGAGAGATCAAACCCGTGAGTTGGTATGCTATCGGATATCTTGTACTTTTTGGATCAATAATTACATTCGCAGCATTTATTTACGCATTGAAAAGATTACCGGCTGCTCAGGCTTCGGTATACAGTTATATAAACCCGGTTGTCGCGGTAATACTTGGAGCGTTGCTGAATAATGAAAAGCTGAACGGATATATTGCCGGCGGTACGCTGGTTACACTTCTCGGTGTATACCTTGTAAATACGGGTTTTAAAAAATCGGCTTTAAGAGAAACAGAAGAAACAACCAGCTGAAACAGATTCCATCAGACATCCCAGTAAACAACTTCCTGGAGAAACAACTCATATACTTCCCGCCAGCCTTTGAAAGCAGGATCTGTCCCGAAAAAATTATTATGCCAGATAATAATCATCTGACCTTTCACTTTTTTTATTGTCTCGTGATAATATTTGATTTCTTCTTAAGCCTGGGCCGGAGTAAAGTTCTGCTCATAAAATGAGTTGGCAACCATAAAACAATATGGAAATATATTCAATGCTGACACGGATTCTGATCCCAGGTCATACCACTGATAGGTGCTGCTGATGGAAGCTCTGAAACCATTTATACTTCCATAACCCATCGAATACTCATTCTTTATACCTGCTCCCAACAGAAGCCTGTAAGTTTCCGGAAGTTTCATACGGATATAATGTTGGCGACTGGTTTCAACATCCATCCCTGTAATGCATTCCAGTAATTTTTTTTCAGAATTGATCAGTCCTGGCTCATCACCACTTTGCCATGATGGATGTATTCCGATATTATATCCAAGAGCATGATGTTGGATCAATTCCTGCATGGCTTTCTCTGACGGAAGAATATTCCGATCGTAATCCTTCCGTTTTTCTGCAACCAGAAAAAAATATACAGGTTTCAACCTGAATTTCAGATGCAAAGCATAAAGCCACTCATAAACATCGAAAGGATCTTTCCTGTTTCCGGCAAGCACCTGTATTCTATCTGTCAATGCCCGGAAATCCAGTCTGGAAACAGATTTCATCGCTCCTGCTAAATTCAGTTTCCATTCTTTATGGAGGTAGGAGTAAGCGATATCAATATCATATGTGGGAATAAATCTGAAGAAATTTTCGGTTGACCAGAGTGCCGGAAACCAATTCAGTAATTTCTTTTTTAAACCTGTTATCCATTCATTTACAAGGGGCCTGTGCAGGAAACCGTTTATATATGCAACTGAACCAGTATGCGGGTAACGCCCGTACTCATCAGGTGTAAAAGGAAGATATTCCTCGTACCTGCTCACAAGAAAAAATGACGCGGCAAAGATGTCGAATGGCCAGTTACTCTCAACCGGTGATTTAAAGAAAGCAGGATAATCCTTACAATCAAAAACTTCAATATTCTGAACACTGATATTTTCTTCCCATAATAATCCTGCAGGAATGATATGAAACTCATCTTCGGTTATCCGGTTCCGGGAGTAGTTCAGCCTGCAGCCATTGAAGGCAATAAATTCTTTCTGATTGTTTGTAATCTTATATGCATAGCCACCCAATTCGCCAATCAATAGCTTCGCGATATATGGCCATCTGTTTCCCGGAGCATCAGAATAAATCAGAAGCATGTATTACTTTGAAAAATGACATTTAAAATACAGCAAAAATCAAACTACCTACTATTCCTTCCCGTATTTCTCCTTCCATTGCTGATTAAAAGTCTTTTTTGCAAAGTTCAAAGGCGAGCGGCCCCTGGTCCAGGCATGAAAAACCGAATTCACAACAGCGTTTTTTATTCCTCCGTTAGCGCTATTCATCAATTTGCGACTCAGAGATGCTTTTTTCCAAAGCTTCCACGCTAACCTTTCAGAAAGACTGCTATTCCCTTCCTTCACCGCTGTATTTCTATTATGCAGCAATAGCTCATGCAGGTTGATTTTTACGGCACAAACCTCCGTACAATTTCCACAAAGCGATGAAGCATAACTGAGATGCTTCCAGTCGCCTTTATCCTTCAGATTTGGTGTGATCACGCTGCCAATGGGTCCGCTATAGGTGGTTCCGTAGCTGTGCCCGCCAATATTTTTATAAACCGGACAGGCATTAAGGCAGGCGCCGCAACGGATACAATATAAGCTTTCCCTGCTAACAGGGTCAGCAAGAATATTTGTACGACCGTTGTCGAGCAGGATCACATACATTTCATCAGGCCCATCAGTTTCATTTGCCTGACGCGGACCGCTGATAATGCTATTATAAACGGTGAGTTGCTGGCCTGTACCGTATGTTGCAAGCAGTGGCCAGAATAGGGCCAGGTCGGTAATTGCGGGGATGATTTTTTCAATACCTACAACGACTATATGTGTTTTCGGCCATGCAGAACTGAGCCTGCCATTACCTTCGTTTTCGGTGAGTGCTATACTTCCGGTATCGGCAATAAGAAAATTCGCGCCTGTGATTCCGATTTCGGCTTCAATATATTTCCTGCGAAGTTTTTCCCTCGCCACCAGGGTTAATTGTTCAGGAGTCAGGCCCGGATCGGTGTTGAGTTTCTCAGAAAATAACCTGGCAACATCTTCCTTACTTTTATGCATAGCGGGAGTAACAATATGATAAGGAGCTTCTCCATCCAGCTGCTGAATATATTCTCCGAGGTCAGTTTCTACGCTTTCAATTCCCATTTTCTCCAGGAAATCATTAAGATGAATTTCCTCTGTAACCATGCTCTTGCTTTTCACAACTGATCTGCAATTTTTCTTTTTGCAGATTTCTCCTATTACTTCACAGGCTTCATCAGCAGTTTCAGCCCAGATGGTAATACCTCCGCGAAGTCGAAGATTTCTTTCAAAGTCTTCAAGGTTTTTATCAAGAGATTCTAATGCTTTCCATTTTGTATTCTTTGCTTTTTCGCGCACACGGGAAAGATCGGAAAACTGTTTCTTCCCGTTCGGAACCACGGCATCGTAACGACCAATATTAAATTTGATTTTTCTGCGATGATCGAGATCAACAGCTTTTGTATTACTCTTTTCAATAAAAAGGGAAGCTTTTGAGCCGGACTTCATGGCAATCTGATAATTAATTTAAAGAGTAGCTGGCTATTCCGGTTTTGCAGTTTTAGCATCGTAAAATTCGAGAGCAATCTGATCAAGTGCTGCGTAAAATTTTTCACCGTATTTTCTTACAAGAGCTTCTTTTAAAAAACGATATACAGGAACTTTCAGCTGCTCTCCCAATGCACAACCGGGGCTGCATAAGCTTTCCCGCGGTTCATAGTTCATCAGCTGATGTTCATTGTAACGGCTGGCTTTAACCTTTATAGGATAGAGATGACAGGAAATGGGTTTTTTCCAGGATGTGAGTCCCCTGTTTTTTGCTTCCTCAAATGCACACCGGATGATTCCAGCTTTGTCGCGGAATCCATATGCACAAATCATCCCGTTTACTGTTGGAGTTACCCAACCAAATTCACGGTCGTACCTGTAAAGCCCGGTACGATTGATTTCATTCAGCCCTTCTTCTGTCAACAATGGCTTCACAGTTTCAAATATCTCTGCGATCTGGTCAAGTTCATCAGGCGTAAGCGGAGCGCCCGCATCACCGTCTTCACAACATCCGCCTTTACATTTGTGCAGATCACAAACAAACTGCTCTTCAATAACTTCATCACTGATCAGCATTTTATCAATAACAATCATGCAGTAAAAATAAGGATTCGTGACCAGTAAAACAGATAAAGCGCTATTGGCGGATCCTGAAAAACACTATTTCCATTTAAGGGTATTGATCAGATGACGCATATCCTCTTCGAGGAAATCATTCACTATGGAAAGTGAGTCGGAGTTCGGAGCGGTATCAAAATAAAGTGCACCACGCAGAAAATGTTTTGACGAGTCTGACAGAAAGAATTGTTTGGCAGTGGCTGCATTCCCCTCAACCGTAAAATACACCCCGGGTAAACCACTGGCTGTTCTGAAGGCTGAATCCAGTATGCCACTGGCTTTAAGGGAATGTTTGAAAGTCATTTTGAAAGCTTCATCTTTCAAACCATCGAAGGTGTTTTTCACCAGTGAATCTTTATAACCACCGTCTTTCTTTACTTTATACACACTTAAGCCACCGATGGTTTTATAGCTCAGATAAATTTTACCTCTGAAATCCGGGAAATCGATATTAATCCAATAAGCATCGTCTCCCGATCCGTCAAATAATGTGCTATCCTTACTGATCCTGCCATAGACAGGGTATTCGAAACTAAATGGAAATCCTGCCTGATCAAATTTCTGGTAGGCCCTTTGAGGAAAATCAATTTTAAAATAGGACCTGGGTTTCGGAGTAAATGGGCTGTTACATGATATTACCATCAATGCGGAAAAAAATAAACAGGGCCAAAGCTTCATCGTTGGTACTATTGATTTGTGGGTCTGATAGTCACTTTAACTTTCTGAATACGGTTTTTTTCGAGTTCCTGAACAGCGAATGTAAAATCGCCCGATACAATTTCCTGATTCACCTGTGGTATTTCACCAGCGAGTTCAAGTACCAGTCCGGCCATGGTTTCACTATCGCCTCTTACCATATCAAATGTATCCGAGGGCAATCCCATAACTCTGCAGGCATCACTGACCATTTTGCGGCCATCGAAAACAAAGTTGTAGTCATCCATTTTTGGATTGGTACTGTCTTCATCATCGAATTCATCGCGGATATCTCCAATGATTTCTTCCATGATATCTTCCAGTGTTACGATTCCCTCTGTTCCGCCAAATTCATCAACCACAACGGCAAAATGAATCCGTTTGGTTTGAAATTCGCGTAGCAGATCCTCACATAATTTGTTTTCATGAACAAAATAAGGCTGCCGTATCAGTGTATGCCAGTTGAAATTATCGGATTCATTTAGGAAAGGAATAAGATCCTTCATATGTACAATTCCGGTAACGTTGTCAAGATTGGACTGATATACAGGAAACCTTGAGTAATGCAGGTCCTGTACTTTTTTCACAAGTCCTGAAAAATTCATCCCCACCTCTATACCATGTACATCCAGCCTGCTTTTCATCACTTGTCTTACTGTAACATTCCCGAATTTCACCACACCTTTCAGAATATTTTTTTCTTCTTCTGTAGCATCAAGCGGAGTGGTCATATCAATAGCCTGGTCGAGTTGTTCAAGACTATAAGCGTTTGTTTTACCACCGCCGAGTGCTTTTTCTATCCGGTCAGAAAAACCAACCATCCAGGCACTCAGACCTTTGAATATTCTGTGAATTACAAATACAATTGATGAAGAATAATAGGCGAAACGCAGATTATTCTGTGCAGCCCATACTTTTGGTAATGCTTCTGCGAACAGAACAAGCAAAGTGGATACAACAAGGATTTTAATTATCAGCGTAAGAAGGAAATTATCAACCATTGCCATCCACTCATTTATAAGAAAATTCGAGATGATGATGATTCCAATATTTGTGAGCGTATTGGAAATAAGGAGTGAGCCGAGCAAAAGTTTTGGCTGATCGAGTAATTTAAGTATCCGCCTTGCAGAGGGCAGAGGCTTTGTTTTCATCAGGTTAATATCCTTGAAGGATAAAGAAAACAAAGCAACTTCAGCACCCGAAACTATAAATGACAGGAAAAGTAATAACAAAAGGGCAAATACCAGAATGGTCATTACCGTCTGCGGCTGAATAGCCAGATACACAGATGTAAATCCATTAGGGAGTACCTGGTTTAAGAAGCAATAATTCAAAAACTTACATTTAGGTTATAAATTCAATCCCCCAGGTGTTCCATCTCCGCTTAATCATAAAGGCAGGTCATAAAGGCCTGCCTGGATTGTTATGCAACCATAATAAAATCAACTAATCATTCAGAATGGTAAATCCGGAGAAGCGTCAGAAATTGGCGGGATATCATCCGAACCAGGGCCTTCCAGCCCATGACTATCGATTCCGCCGTGGCCGTGAAGGCCACTTACATCGGTTCTTTTATCAAGCATAATAAGATTATCGCCTACTACCTCGGTTGCAAATTTTCGATGCCCCTCCTTATCGTCCCAGTTTCGCGTCCTGAGTCGTCCTTCCACATAAATAAGACTTCCTTTATGAAGGTATTTCTGTGCGAGCTCAGCCAAACCGCGCCAAAGTACAACGGTATGCCACTCAGTCTGGCTGATCAGCTTACCCGTCCGGTCCTTATAAGTTTCTGTAGTGGCAAGAGGAAATTTTGCAACGGCGATATTTCCTTCGAGATACTGAACATCCGGATCTTTTCCCAGGTTACCTATGAGCATCACCCTGTTAACTCCACGCATATGATTAAATTTAGTCTTGTAATTCTTACCGGTGCTCTGATTCAGCTATCTAAATTTACTTTTTTTCCTCCATATACGAAAGGATATACCTTGGAAAGGGCAATTTTTTAAGTTCATTAATTTTTTCCCATTGATACCCGGGCAGTGGTTTTCGTTTCTTCCTTAGGGTTATCCTGTTAAAATTACCCGTGATCTCCTGATGTGTGAGCTGCTGACGGAATCTCGCGCTGGTACTGATTTCCAGAATTTCATTTCTGTTGATCCCCGATTTTTCAATTAAGGACATGAGGTCCGGTTCATCAGGAATTGAATCGGTTTCAATCAAAACAAATTCAAACAGATGTTTCCATATATCCTTTGAGGTTCGTTCACGAATCATAATCATCTGATCAATTTCAACCAGCAGGTATATAAAAAATCTTGTTCTCCTTTTTATTTTCTTTGATTTCACTGGATAATCAAAAGGATTGCCCTGTATAAATGCAACGCATTTGTCAGCCAGCGGGCAATGTTCACACAGGGGATTCTTTGGCTTGCATACCGTAGCTCCAAGGTCCATAATGGCCTGGTTATACGCTGCAGGATATTTCCGGTCTAATTGTTCCGAAGCAAGTTCATTGAAATGTTTTTTACCTGCGTCGGTATCAATTGGCATATCAATTCCAAAAAACCGGGACAAAACACGGAATACATTTCCATCCAAAACTGCATTGGGCAGGTTGAATGCAAATGAACTGATGGCAGCAGCGGTGTAGGGGCCTATTCCGGGAAGAGAAAGAATGTCATCATAATGATCAGGAAAAATACCCTCCCGCTCCTGCATAACCGATCTTGCTGCTGCTATCATATTTCTGCATCGGCTATAATATCCGAGGCCCTCCCATAATTTAAATACTTCCTGATCCGGTGCTGCTGCGAGAAATCTGATAGAAGGATATCTTTCGATAAACCGGTTATAGTAGGCAGTGCCCTGTTCTACTCTTGTTTGCTGGAGTATAATCTCACTCAACCATATTTTATAAGGATCTTTCTCTCCTTTCCAGGGCATCTGCCGGTGATTTTCATCGCTATTCCATTTCAAGAGCCTGCGGGTGAACCAGGAATTCATTTATATTCAGAAGTTTATCCGTGAAATTTTAACATATTTATGGTAAATAATACAATTTTTGTAAAAAATACCCGTTCATTATATCCGGAAGCGGCGTATAATCGATTGATTTGATTAATTTTATGCCAACCCTGACCAAAAAAAGAAAGAAACCAGTATTTTAAAACTGTAATATCCCATTTTTCCTATTAAATCGACCAAAATGAGAAAAGCCGACTTAATCAACAACATTGCCGAGAAAACCGGAATTCCTAAAGTAGATGTGCTTGTAGCTCTTGAAACTATGTTCAAAGAGGTAAAGGAAGCACTTGCTCAGGGAGAAAATATTTATATCCGGGGCTTTGGAAGTTTTATCACCAAAAAACGGGCTGCTAAAATTGGTCGTAATATTAAGAAGAATACAGCCGTTCACATCCCCGCACATTTCATTCCGGCATTCAAACCTGCAAAAGAATTTGTTCAGGAAGTAAAGAAATTGCAGATTGACGCTGCGATAAATGAAGAAGGATCTGAAGAAATGGTGGAAGCGCGTTAATTTCGCTTCCTAAAATTATCCCGACTTGAATAAGCAACAATGGATTGTTGCCGGAACCGGTGTACTATTACTTTTCAGCTTGTTTTTTTTTGGAAGAACAAAACCCCACAGTAAGGGCATTATTCCTGCAGCTACGCATGCGGAGTCAGCGCATTCAGAGTCAGTAACAACGGAAGATGTGCTGGTAAAAGCGCATCAAAACCTGAGTGCCACCCAGTCTTCACGAATCACGGCTCTGGAAAACAGTATTTCCAGAGGCGACCTGCAAACACAAAAAATTCAAAACTACGGGCAACTTGCAGCCTACTGGAAAGATTCAGTACGGGCCGTTGTTCCCTGGTTGTATTATTCGGGCGAAAAGGCTAAATTGGAAAAGTCTGAAAAAAGCCTCAACTTTGCCGCCCATTCCTATCTGGATGAAATCAGAGGTGTGGCCGATCCTTCCCTGAAAACATGGATGGCAATACAGGCAAAAGAACTTTTTACGCAATCTCTTGCATTGGATCCTGCGAATGATTCCGCTAAAGTTGGTCTGGGAAGCACTTATTTTTTCGGCGCAGCCGGCGGGGGAGCTCCAATGGAAGGCATAGCAATGATCCGCGAAGTCGCAACAAGAAATCCGGACAATCTATACGCCCAGTTTATGCTCGGGTATGGCGCGATGGTTTCGGGACAATTAAGCAGGGCGGCTGAAAGATTTCTGCAGGTGGCTGAAAAAGATCCTGAAAATACGGAAGCGGTTTTTCTGCTTGCTGAAACTTATGAAAATCTGGGTGAAAAAGAGAAAGCGGTAAAGTGGTATTCGGAAGGAAGGAAAAAGGTGAAAAATCCTGAACTGGTAAAGGCTATTGAGGAAAAAATTAAATCATTAAAATAAAAAACTTAAGGGTATGCCTTGTGGTAAAAAGAGAAAACGTCATAAAATTGCAACTCATAAGCGTAAAAAACGTCTCAGAAAGAACCGCCATAAGAAAAGAAGTAAATAATTTTCTGTGAATTGGCCCGCCTGCGGCGGGCCGCTTCATCTGATTGCTGCCCTGGTTATTACAGTGACCCAATATCATGTACTTTCCATCCGGCGAACAGTTGCACAGGTTGAGGTTGATAAATAGTGTTTTTACGCTTGAATAAAGAACTGATTATAAATGCTGCTCCACAGGGAGTGGAAATAGCGCTCCTGGAAGACAAAAAACTGGTTGAATTGCATAGTGAAAAAGCAGACGCCAGCTTTGCCGTGGGAGACCTATACCTCGGAAAAGTTAAAAAACTGATTCCCGGGCTCAATGCTGCATTTGTGGATGTTGGATTTGAGAAAGACGCTTTTCTTCATTATACCGATCTCAGCCCTTACGCCCGCTCGCTCATCAAATTCACTCAGCAGGTAATGGCTGATAAAAGCCCTGAAGGATTTGACTTTTCAAAATTTGAAATTGAACCGGAAATTGTAAAAACCGGCAAGATCAATGAAGTTCTTGGTCAGCGGCCAAATATCCTTGTACAGATTCTGAAAGAGCCGATCGCTGCAAAAGGACCGAGACTAAGTTGTGAAATTTCCCTTCCCGGCCGTTTTGTTGTTCTTACTCCATTTAATGACGTCATCGCTGTTTCGCGCAAAATTCATTCATCAGATGAAAGGCGCAGACTTCAGAAAATAGTAGAAGCTATTAAGCCAAAGAATTTTGGCGTAATTGTTCGCACAGCTGCGGAAGGAAAAAATACTGCGGAACTCCATGAGGATCTTCTCAACCTTTTTAACAGTTGGAAGTCGCTGCAGACAAATCTGCGTGGCGCCACTCCTCCTTGTAAAATTCTGAGTGAGCAAACAAAAACAACCAGTATTCTGCGCGATCTGCTGAATGAAGATTTTAACAGGATCATTGTAAATGATAAAAGCATTTTCAATGATACCAGGAATTATATCCAGAAAATAGCTCCGAATAAAACGGAAATTGTTTCCTATTATCATAATGGCTCACCCATATTTGACCAGTTCGGTATTACCAAACAGGTTAAAGCTGCATTCGGAAAAACGGTTAACCTTCCCAGTGGTGCTTACCTGATACTGGAGCATACCGAGGCCTTACATGTAATCGATGTTAACAGTGGTTATAAAAGTGTAAGTAATAACCAGGAAGAAAATGCCTTGCAGACAAATCTTGAAGCTGCTGAAGAAATAGCACGCCAGCTTCGGTTACGCGATATCGGTGGTATTATTGTTGTGGATTTCATTGATATGAAGCTGGTTGAAAACAAGAAACGGCTTCATGATGCGATGGAAAATTTCATGCGCCTCGATCGGGCAAAGCATGCCGTTTTACCAATTTCAAAATTCGGACTGATGCAGATTACGCGCCAGCGTATGAAGCCCGAAATGACGATCAATACACAGGAAACCTGTCCTTCATGCCAGGGTACCGGTAAAATTTCATCAGCTTTGATTCTCGAAGATGAAATTGAAAAAAACCTGAGTTACCTGGCGATGCAAAAACATAAGAGCCTTACCGTAGTGGTTCATCCTATCGTATATGCATACCTGACAAAGGGCCTGATCTCAAAAAAGCGTAAATGGAGTTGGAAATTCAAACAAACCGTAAAGGTCCGTGCGAATAATAATTATCATCTCACAGAGTTTCACTTCTTCGATAAGAATGAAGAAGAGATAAGGCTCTGAAGCCGAAGTACGAACGCCGAAGGCCGAAGTCTGTAAACTCAAGCTCTGTTAATATTCATTCATCATTATTATTCAATCTTTTCCTCAGTTCTACTCATTCATTTTATTTAAATTATATTTTAAGTTCCGGCTCCCGGCTTTCCAATTTTTTAATGTAAGCCACCAGTTTGAATTTGCCTTTCTACTTCGTACTTCGAACTTCGGTCTTCGCACTTAAAAGAAGAAGGCTATCCCATTACAGGATAACCTCTTCCCTATTCAGACATGAGAATCTGCCGTTTTCAAAAGCCGCTTTGCGTTGCGGTTTCGAGGGTGCCGCTTTATTTAGGGTTCACCACAGGAGCACTTCCTGCACTTGGCGGATTATAAGCAAGTTCATTATCCGGAACATCCCAATAGTCCAGAGAACCGTATTCTATTTGTGCGTTTGTATTTACAACACCGGTTGTTGGAGCAACTACAACTACACCTTTTCTACCACCGCCTTGTGCAAGTGGATTAATGATTCCCAACCGGCGTGCATCATAAAACGATAGTCCGATAAACGGAAGGGCCACCCGGCGCTCTCTTCTCAATTCTTCCTTTGCCTGAGCCGGAGAGAGACCAGTTCCACTGACTGCAGGTATACCGGCGCCCTGAAATGTTCTTACCGCGTCTACCGAAGCAAGACCCGGGTCAACAGAGCCTGTATTAATAAGCGCTTCAGCTTTCATCAGTTCATTTTCTTCGAAGCTCGCTGCCAGGTACAATTCATATTCACCGTCAGTTGAACTTGAGTAGATAATAATTCCCGGCATGTGCTTGCTTCCATTGATCAGGGTATACCGGGTATTAAATGAATTACCACGATCGGAATTACCAATCCAGGTTTGCGTTTGGAGAACATTGTTCTCCTTTCTTTTGTCGCCATCTTTAAATTCCATTACCCAACGTTCACTTAACTTATAGGTGTTTCCACCAGCGAGGGCAGCCTGTGCTTTAAGAGAAACTGTACCACCACTTGATGAAATGAAATCGCCCGTTGCATTTGTTCTGCCTGTAAAAATCTTGTCAGTTGCTTTAGTACCATCGTTCGTTAATGTAAGAATTGATTGCCATTGAGCAGCACTCATTTCAGCAACAGTTGTATTTACCAGGATATTTCTTGCTTTTAGGGTATTGATATTTCGCTTCCACATATCCTGAGTGAGAATGCCTCCCTTTCCCACCTGGTTAAAACTTGGGATCAATTTACCAAGAACAGAACTGTAAGCTCCGGCATTGGATGCTGAAGAAATCGCCGCAATCGCTTTATCATAGTTTGAATTAGACTCAGCAATTATTTGTTCCTTGGTTACATAATCACCATTTGTAGATCCGGAAACCGTTGGTATTAATCCCGCATAGTAAATAGATCCAATACGACCATAGGCATACCCTTTCCAGAAATGAGCCCAGGCCTGAACGGTTGCCTTCTTGGACTCCTGATCGCTTGAAAATTCTACTTCTTCAACTATTGCGAGTACTGAGTTGCAAACGCTTATCATCGAATACATATAGGCCCACTCGTAATAAAGAAAATTGGCCCCCTGGTTTGCATTTTTGTTAATCTGCCTCACAAGAGCTTTCTGTGTATTCGGGGCATTTGGATTATTAATTTTTGTCCCATTATCCAGTATAACAAAATCAGGAGTACTGATCTGGTTAATGAATCCATTGGCGGCTTCAGCCTGCACTACATCAGCCAGCATTTCATGGAAGCCTATGGCGCCTGACCAGAACAATCCGTAAATGCCATCCCCATATTTTAAATCTCTGAAGCCATTAACATAGATACCACCCTGTGCAAGAGCTATAACACCATTTTCCGTTTTTGCACTTTCAGGAGTAGGAAGATTGGGATTGATAATATTGAGGTCTTTTTTACATGATCCCAGAAAGGATGCTGTAAATAACAGGAAAAATATTTTAGAGCGATTCATACTTGTAGTTTTTTTTAGTTAAAATCCAAGGTTGATGCCTACCTGGTATGACCTTAAATTTGGAATAGTGTTATGGTCAACACCCCGATCGAACGCAGAATTTGTAGCTCCGGAACTCACTTCAGGATCGTATCCTGTATATTTTGTGAACGTCACAAGGTTTCTTCCGCTAAGAACCAGTTGCAATCTTGTCATCGCTTTTATATTAAACAAACGTGCAAAATCCAGAGCGACGGATAGATTACGTAAACGCATAAACGAAGCATCTTCGTAGAAATAATTTTTCGTACCGTTGGCGACACGTTGCGCATAAACTCCGCGGTAAAATGCAGTCCATGCTCCTGTTTGTCCATCGATCGTAACCGGATTTGCATAATCGCCATGTATACCATCACGATACATCCATTGCTTGGTCTGGTTATAAATATGGCTTCCTTCAATCCAGTCCCACTGCATGGAAAAATTCAGAAAATTCTTAAAACTCAGATCATTAATAAATGAGACGTTGAATTTAGGGTTAGGGTCACCTAAATTATATTGACTTGGGGTGAAGTAAGGTTGTTTCGACACTTTGTCAACTACCCAACCATTGCTTGCTACAACGTAATTACCCTGCTGATCTTTTGGAATATATGGAATGCCGGCTGGATCGGTAGCATCTACACTGTGTAAACCAAGAAAACCATACAGTTGCCCCACCTTTTCCCCTGCCTTTAAAATATAATTACTACTACCCGCAGCTGAGATTACCACGATTGGCGGGCCCACAAGAGCAAGTATTTTGGAAGCTTGCTTACTGAAATTTATCAGCATGTTCCAGTTCAGTGACCGGTTGGAAAGTATCTGAGCATTCAATGATGCCTGAATTCCTTTAGCTCCCATCGTAAATGCGTTATCAACTACTCCACCTACACCTGTTGATGGCGGAACATCCACCCTCCAGATCGTGCCCTCCGTTTTACGATCCCAGTAAGTAGCAGACAAGCTGATGGTTTTTAGCCATTCTCCTTTTAATACGTTAAATGTAAAGTCAGCACCAATTTCAAATTCTTTCGAAACTTCTACTCCAAGATCCACATTCGCGCTTGTTGTAGGATAAGAAAAAGCAACACTGGTACCCATATTCCTGGTATTAAGCGTCACCTGTCTTTGAAAAGCACCTGGTTGAATACCAGCCTGACCATACGCGCCACGTATTTTAAACTCCGATATGATATTGCTTAAATTGCCGGCGCGGTCCCAAAAATTCAGCTGCGACAAACGGAGATATGCATCTGCCCTCGGAAATGTAAATGGTTTGGAGCCCTGGCCGAACGCAGAAGAATAATCACTCCTGAAACCCGCAGAAACACCCGCAAAATCTCCGAATTCAAATCTTTGATTTAGTAAATACCCGAAGGTATTGAACCCTTCTTCGTAGTCTCTCTGAATTTTGTAACTACCCATCTGGCTAGCAGTATATGGTAAATAGGAAGGTGCGTCAACTCCGTAAGAAATATACTGCGTAAAGAGACTTGTACGATAGTCATAAGCTATCTGCGTGACAGTGCGAAGGGGAAAATTGATATTGAAATCGTTTTTAAAATCTGTTCTGAGTGTAGCAGTTGCAAGAAAATTCTGAAAAGTTGTACGGTTTCGCCATTCATTTATCTCTCCTGTTGCATCGGCTGTACCGGGTGCCCCGTAACTGGTATATGGCGCATAGTACTCAAGCCAGTACTGCTGATAATCCGCATTTAAATTGTCTTCCTGATTGGCGATGAAATTTCTGATATCCTGTGTCTGGTAGTTGAGTCCGTACTTAAGATCAAGCTCAACAAATTTTGGGAAACGATAGTTCAGATTAAAGCTCTGCACAATATCTATCTTTTTATCATCAACCTTACCATACTGATTCTGGTAATGCGGGTTGTATCCGTTCACACCCACTGCATCCCCGTAGTATGCACCATAATTTCCCATCGGGTCTTTATAGTCATAATCTGCGAATGGTCGGGAATTATTAAGGGCATATAAAATTGTTCTTCCTGTTGGATCCAGTTGTGTATTTTCAGTATTGACAAGTTGGGTAATGCTCCTGAACTTTAAATTCTTGACAATCTCGACCCCGACGTTGGCCATGAAATTTGATCTGGCAAAATCACCATTGCCTACGAAATTTGTATTTTGCCGGTTATCCGACGCCGATATGTTGAAGTCAACTCTTTCCCTTGCACCCGAAATAGAAATTGAATTGTTATAAGTAGTACTCTTCTGAAAGAACATATTGTAGTGATCATAATACAACAGGTTTTTATCGTAGGGTTTATTCTGATTTGCTGTAGGATCAATCAAATTCACCAACACATTTTCCTTATAGCTTACAAGATCCGGATCTAACGTCAGGGGAGCTCCTGAACTTCCGATTACTTCACCGGCAGCATTCGTTGTGAAGCTATGGAAGGCTGATTTATGTACATCGCCGATATTCAACAGTTCATTTGAAGAGATACTGGAAGAAATATCCACACTGATTTTACCCTGTTTCCCTTTCTTCGAAAAAAGCTGAATAACACCGTTTGCACCCTGAGCACCATAAATTGTTGCGGCGGCCGCACCCTGAACTACTTCGATTCTTTCGATTGCATTTACATCAAGCGAATTCAAATCTGTACCTCTGACCTCAATTCCATCCAATAAGATCATCGGCATAGTGCCAAACTGAAGTGAATTAATTCCTCTAAGTAAAATATTTGTAGGTGCACCCGGAGAGCCGTTTGTGCTACTGATTTGAGCACCAGCAATTTTACCTATAAGAGCCTGATCAACCGATGCGTTGACAGTTTTGGGAAGCTTATCGGATGTAACAGATTCCACAGATATGCCAAGCTTTTTTCTGCTGGTGGCAACACCCACACCCGTTACCACTACCTCATTTAGAGATGCAGTGCTGGTTTGCAGCGAAACCGATAAAGTTGGTCCGTTTACTTTGACTTCTTTGGAAACAAAACCCAGGTAAGAAATTTCGAGAATGGTTCCCTGTGAAGTTTTGAGAGTGAAGGTGCCGTCACCCCCGGCCAGGGTGCCCTTTTTGGATTTTTTCTCAATCACAGAAGCTCCTGCGATCGGATTACCATAATCATCAGTGATTTTCCCGGATACTTCAAGCTCCTGGGACATGGCAGAATGGTACAATAGTACCATCCATGCCATCAGGCATAACAGTTTTCTCATGTGCGTTAGTTTTTGGTATGACAGTAAAAAAATACGAACCTGTTAGGCAGCAATCCTGAAACAGAATAAGTTGGGTCGACAGAATTTTAGGACAAGCAATTAAACCACGGAAGCAATCTGATCAGGTGGCAACAAAGTTTTCAGAAGCCCGGTAATTTGAATGGAAATATTTGTAGAAATGAAGAAAGCTAACTTTCAGGAGATCTTATACCCGCCGACCCTCCAGGCGGAAGCTCCGGCATGAACGTGCAGAATTTGCGTCTTTACGGGATAAGTTTTCTCGTGTAGTTAAATTTCAGCCCACATAATTTCCTGATTTCGCACGATTTAACAACTCAACTCCCCGAATGTAGTAAAAAATCAATACAAAACAATAATCTTAAAAAAAAACCGCTCATCACAAAACACAGGTTCTTCTAATGATTTTCTAATTAGTTAGGGTCTGACTCTCAATTACTTAGCGGAATCCTAATAATTTTTAAGATATCTTTAAGGATTGAATTTTTGCCGGATTAAATTAATAAATATGTGATCAGTCCCTTTCGCGGTTGCCTAAAAAGATAAGTATGTATTGAACGAGGGTAACCAGGGATGCGAGAGCAGCCACTACATAAGTCATCGCCGCCCATTTCAGGGCATCCTTTGCCTTGGGATATTCTATTGCATTGGTTACATTACTGGTACCCAGCCAGGCAAGGGCCCTGTTGCTGGCGTCGAACTCCACAGGTAATGTAATTAATGAGAACAGGGTCGTAAGAGCAAATAACACGATACCTATGAGGAGAAGCTGTGGAAATATCCTGATAAGAAGTATGCCGCCCAGTAATACCCATTGAATAATCCCGGAACTAAACTGAACAACCGGAACCAGCTTGCTCCGCATGTTCAACCAGGGATATCCGCTAGCGTGTTGAACAGCATGGCCACACTCATGTGCCGCCACAGCAGCAGCCGCAACATTGATTCCGTTATATACATCGGGGCTCAGATTGACGGTTTTGTTAAGGGGATTGTAGTGATCACTAAGAAAACCATCAACAGATACAACTTTTACATCATATATACCATTGTCCCGGAGCATCTTCTCGGCAACCTGCTTTCCGCTAAGTCCTGAAAATAACGGCTCCCGGCTATAGGCCGAAAACTTGCTTTTGAGGCGATAGGAAACCAGCACGCTTATTCCAACAAACAGTAATGAAACCAACCAGATTGAGTTCATTTTATTATGATTTTATTTACTTTATTCTTGTTGGTATCCATCAAAATAACAGCCATTTTTAGTGAGACTGTCATGCTGGACAATTCGCAAAAAAATCTGGCCTTTTTGACAGTCTTTTCCTAAAAATTGAATCAAAGATTAGTCAAATTGACAAACTTGTATATTATTTTATTTATATTTATTGTTTATTGTTTTATAGCTGAATACACGCTTTTTTCGGGTTTATTCCCACCCGCGTTTTGTCTTGTGAAACCGCTTTAAAAGTTATTCACACCACCAAAAATTTATTTTGTTATGTGGGATCAATTTGTAATTTAGTGCAAGAATTTAATGGGTTAGTAAGTATTTAAGGGCCAGCGAAAGTTGGCCCTTTTACTTTTAAAAATCTTAAGATTTTTTTACTCCTTTTTACAAGTTTTTCTTTCAGTACATTTTCATGTTGTTAGTTTTCTTTTGCGGTAATTTTTTATTTCATGAGTAAAATCAAAAAAGCTTTTTTCTGTACGAACTGCGGATATGAATCTGCAAAATGGATTGGAAAATGTCCTTCATGTCAGCAATGGAATAGTTTCATCGAAGAAATTATTCATCAGCCTGATTTAAAAAACAAAAATGAATGGAAGGAAGAAAATCTTTCTGGTCAGATCCGCAAGAGTCAGGTGCTTGATGAAATTGAACATGATGATGAGGAAAGAATTATAACAACTGATCCGGAATTAAACCGGGTTCTCGGAGGAGGTATCGTAAAGGGTAGTCTTGTACTGGTTGCCGGAGAACCAGGAATCGGCAAATCAACATTACTATTACAGGATGCACTATTGTTGAAACAGCTCACCATTTTATATATCAGTGGTGAAGAGAGCGAACAACAAATAAAAATGCGTTCAAGACGTTTGGGAATTTCGCACGACCAGTTTTATCTTCTTACAGAAATTTCCACACAGAGCATTTCTCAGGAAATAGAAAAAATCAGGCCACAGTTGGTCATTGTCGATTCGATTCAGACTTTGCAATCACCATATATTGACAGCGCGCCAGGCAGTGTTTCTCAGATAAGGGAATGCACCGCCGCTTTCCAGCGATTTGCAAAAGAAACCCAGACACCGGTTTTTCTGATCGGGCATATTACAAAAGACGGAAGCATTGCTGGTCCTAAAATTCTTGAACATATAGTTGATACCGTTTTACAATTTGAAGGTGATCAGCATTATGCTTACCGGATTCTGCGAACAACCAAGAACAGGTTTGGATCAACATCAGAACTGGGCATTTATGAAATGACGGGAGCTGGTATGAAAACAGTTTCCAATCCATCAGATATTCTTATCCATCAGAACAATGAAGTTCTCAGCGGTGTTGCAATTGGAACAAGCATGGAAGGGTTGCGCCCTTTACTTATTGAAGTGCAGGCACTGGTTACTACCTCTGTTTATGGCACTCCGCAACGCACAGTGAGTGGCTTCGATCTACGGCGGCTGCAGCTATTGCTTGCTGTTCTCGAAAAGCGGGGAGGGTTTCATTTCGGAACAAAGGATGTGTTTGTAAATATTGCCGGTGGTCTGAGAATTGAAGATCCTTCTATAGATCTTGCGTTGGTTTGTGCACTACTGAGCTCATTTGAAGATATCCCCCTTTCTCAGAAAATATGTTTCACCGGTGAAGTAGGTTTGAGTGGTGAAATAAGACCAGTAAACCGGATTGAACAAAGAATCTCAGAAGCAGAAAAACTGGGTTTTGAAAAAATTGTAGTAAGCCGCTATAATTTTAAATCATTTAGTTCATCACAATTCAAAATAGAAGTAATACAGGCAGGAAGAGTGGAAGAAATATACCGCCTTTTATTCTGAACTCCCTGTTTTAAAAACATTCCAACTACGTTTTTTTCTCATTTTTTTTCCTTCACCACAATCTAAATTGCTGCACGGCCGGCATCCGGTATTTTCGATTATTCATTAATGTTATGTTCAGCCCTGACATTTTAAATACCGGAATCATCTGACCAGGCCATTTAATAGCTTAATGAGAAAAATACTATTCCATTCAAAAATGCTTCCTGAATTTCTCCGGCCTCTTGCTGCTTTATTTTTTCCTGATTGCTGTGCTGGCTGCGGACGCGAACTTAATCTGAACGGGCAGTCGGTTTGCCTTCATTGTATTGCATCCCTTCCTGAAACAAATTTTGCAATGCACGAAAATAATCCGGTTGAAAAATTATTTGCAGGAAGACTGAAGGTCGAGGCCGCATTCAGTCAATATTATTTTTCACGATCCTCAGTAATGCAGTCCGTAATTCATCAGCTGAAATACAGAGGTAATTCAGGAGCGGGAATTGAAATGGGAAAACTGATGGGCCACAGTATCAAACATTCCCCGAGATTCTGCAATATTGACTACATCATTCCGTTACCTCTGTTTCCGGAAAAAGAACTGGCAAGAGGTTATAACCAGGCAGAAGTGCTCAGTCGCGGAATAGAAGAAATCACAGAAATTCCGGTTTTGAAAAATGTGGTTATCCGTAACAAAGCGACTTCAACACAAACCAGGAAAAACAGGATGGAAAGATGGCAGAATGTGAATGAGGTTTTTTCAGTTACAGATCCATTGATCCTGCAAGGGAAAAAACTCCTGCTGACCGATGATGTTATAACTACGGGTGCGACCCTGGAAGCCTGCGGACATGCCGTGAGAGCTGCCGGTGGTTCTCAGATTTATGTGGCATCCCTGGCTTTCGCAATGCAATAACCGTGGAAAATGTATTTTTGATTTCTTACATGAAACCATTCATATTATTCTGTGCAATATTTGTGTCGCTTATTTATTTTGTTTCCTGCAGGAAAGAAAAACTCATAAGCAGCGAAGATGCAAGACTGGAATTATCGGCCGACACCCTTTTTTTTGACACGGTATTTACTTCCACGGGGTCTATCACACAGGGCATAAAAATTTATAATAACAATAATGGTATCATTCGTATCAATAAGATACGCATTGGTGGCGGGGCCGGTTCTCCATTCACAATGAATGCAGACGGGACGCCCGGTGCAGAGGTAAATGATCTTGAGATTGCTGCTAATGATAGTTTGTATGTATTCGTCACAGTTACTATTAATCCCGATAACCAGCAATTACCCTTCCTGGTAACCGATAGTATCCTGATCAGTTTTAACAGCCGGGAAGAAAAACTGCAACTGCAGGCCTTTGGTCAGAATGCGCATTTCCTCAGAGCTAATCTTCTGCAGGGTAACCAGGTCTGGAACAATGAGCTGCCGTATGTGATACTCGGAGGTTTGCAAATTGATACAGGCGCCACACTTACCATTGAGAAAGGCACCAGAATATATTTGCATGCTGATGCACCCCTGATCGTGGACGGCACATTAATAGTCAATGGTACAAAAACTGATAGCGTTGTTTTTGCAGGTGACCGCCTTGACAAGGAATACCGCGACCTCCCCGCGGCATGGCCGGGAATTTATTTCAGGAGCACAAGCAAAAACAACAGCATTACCTACAGCATTATAAAAAACGGATATCAGGGAATCATCTGCGACCAGCCTTCAACAGGCGGTGGACCTAAACTGAAAATTAATGACTGCGTGATTGACAATATGTATGAGGCAGCACTCTCGGGATTAAGTTCAAGTATTGAAGCTGTCAATTGCCTGATCACAAACTCAGGAATTAATATCCTGATCCTTAAAGGTGGCGATTATATATTCAAACATTGCACAGCCGCTTCTTATTCCAACCTTTTTATCATACATAAAAACCCGGTGCTCTATATTAATAATTGGGATAGTACCGCTGGCATTGTTAATACCTATAGTCTGAATGCTGCATTTATCAACAGCATTTTATGGAGCGACGATAATTCCGTTGATAATGAAGTAGTGGTGAGTAAGCGGGGAAACAACCCATTTGCAGTACAGTTTGATAATAATCTTTATAAAGCAATGGCCGATCCGGATTTTTCCATCCTGAATAATAACCTGAGAAATCAGGATCCGCTTTTTGATAGTGTAAATGCAGGTACGGGCTATTATGATTTTCATATCGGAAAAAATCCATCACCTGCAATAAATTTCGGTATACTTGCAGGTGTTCCGAAAGACCTTGATGGAAGGAACAGAGATAACAGACCAGATGCGGGTTGCTACGAAGCCAGATAATGTATAATGATAATTAACTATAAATGCCCGCTTTGTGGTATTTAGTTGACAATGAACATTTGTAGCTTGCACCCTATTCTCCCGTAATATTAAAATTTCAATATGATTCGTATTGCTATTGCAGCAATTGGTTGGCTCTTTATTTCGGCTGCATCCGTTTACTCTTTCAAAGTTCCCGCACTCGATGGTTCCACAATTGATTTTTCAAAGTTCAAAGGAAAAAAAATCCTGATCGTAAATACTGCTTCTGAATGTGGTTATACACCTCAATATGCAGATCTGCAGAAATTATATGATGGATATAAAACCAAACTTGTCATTGTCGGTTTCCCTGCAAATAATTTTGGTGGACAGGAACCAGGATCAAATACTGAAATTAAAGAGTTCTGTAAAAAGAACTACGGCGTCACATTCCCCATGTCAGAAAAAGTATCAGTAAAAGGTGAAGATATTCACCCACTTTTCAAATGGCTCACCAACAAAACTGAAAATGGTGTAATGGATGCAGATATTAAATGGAATTTCACGAAGTTCCTGCTTAATGAAAAAGGTCAGCTGATTGCAGTTTTTCCAAGTAAAATAAATCCAACCAGCGAGGAAATCACCAAATACCTGAACTAGTCCGGATTAATTCCTGATCACCTGCTGTTATTCGAAAATTCAGAATTATTCAGAAACTGATAATTTCTGAATTAATTCAATTCCCGCTGCACTGATCATTGACCGCAATTTCCGGTTACCGGTTAATTGCTGCAGCCAGTCTACAATTCCGCCATCAGCGATATTTATTTTTTCATTTCCAGCCATTATAAAAATCTTAAACTGGATCGTCTTATAATATGCATTCTCCGGCATATGAAAAATTGAAAATTCAAAATCTGACCAGCACTGCTCTTTAGTTTCAAGCATCTGCCTGAATTTTTCATTTTTTTCCTTCAGATAGAATTCGAGTAATGGCTTTGTACCCGGAAGGAGCCGGCCAATCAGATCCAGGTAAACTGAAATATGTTCCTTCAGCTGCTCTTTTTCAAATACAAAATCACCCTGATCATAGCCTCCGGAAGCCATACATAAAAGTGAGAAATGCGCCGAAAACAAAGGATGATTAAAATGCTGGGCACGAACATGTCTGTGTACTGTTGCATACCGGTAAGTCCTGTTTCTGTCCCGGTTTTTTCTTATCTCCTGAGCAATTTTTAATTGCAACACATTGGTGGCATCAGAAACAACTTCCGTTCCGCGGGTACCGCTAATTATTTTATTCTGATTTACCGTTCCAATAACGGAACAGGTACCGAGCGGCGTCAGGGGCGACAAAGTAATAACCTCAAAACCTTTACTGTCTGCCATTTGCAAAAGATCAAGTTCCATTTTTCTGGATTGAATTGTGTCAAGCGTCAAGGGTTGTACGAAACGGTTATGTTCAAAATCCAGCATTAATTTATTCGCAGAAATCTTCTCAGATCTCCTTCTGTAAATTTCAAGCATCAGTGAATTAAATTCTGTTCCTGAAAGATCAGAACTGATTTCATCGATGAAATTGTCGCGATGCAGACTGTTAATTATTTTACTAAGCAATTTGTCCATGCAAGAAAATATTTTTAGACCTCGGAGGTTTTATTGGAAAGGTTGGCGCCGCCGGGTGCCGGATTTCTTTTTTAAAAATTCAGCCGCGACTTGATTTGTCCTAAAGTTAATGCCGGATGGACATTCTATTTAAGCGCAGCCCCTGATTAATGAAATGACCCGGATAATTTACATTTCAATCATATAAACATCGGAACTCATTTTATCCGGCAGCAGCCTTTGCGTAATTTCGGCCATGCAATTTTCTGATATTCCAGGTCATATAGAATTGAAAAACCAGCTAAAAAGCATGGTTTCAGCAAACAGGCTAAGTCATGCGTTGCTTTTTTCAGGTCGTGAAGGCAGCGGGGCTCTTTCGATGGCAATGGCTTTCGCGCAGTACCTGGTTTGCGAAAAGGTAAATGGTCAATCGCCAGTTTTACCAACCGAAGTGTCGTTGTTCGGCGCGGAACAGGATCAGGTCAGCCATTCGCCGGAAAAAGGAGAAGATAGCTGCGGTAAATGCCCCGCATGTGTAAAAAGCAAGGCCATTGCCCATCCGGATATTCATTATTCATTTCCTGTTATTCCAAAAAACGCCGGAAGTCCTTCAGTCAGTTCAGATTTCTTCACCCAATGGCGGAATTTTATCAGCGCTAATTCATACCAAAACGTGTACGACTGGCTGAATGGGCTAAACGAAGAATTCAAAACAGCCAATACCGTTTCAAATAAACAGGGCAATATAACCGCCCGTGAATGCGAAGAAATATTATTAAAACTGAATCTGAAAAGTTTTGAAAGTGGCTATAAGATTCTGATCATGTGGGCACCGGAATACCTGGGCAAAGAAGGTAATAAGTTGCTGAAAATGATTGAGGAACCACCGGCTGATACACTTTTTATACTCGTTGCTGAAGATGAATCGCAGATTCTCCCAACCATTATTTCAAGAACACAGCTGGTAAAAATCCCGTCTTTTGAAAACTCCGAGATCGCAGGTTACCTGATAAACCATTTAAAAATAAGCGGTGAAAGAGCTTCAGCCATAGCAGCCGTTGCAGAAGGGAATATGCGGGAGGCGATTTTGTCTACTCAGCACGCTGCCGAAGACTGGCTTCATTTTGCGCGGGAATGGATGAATTCAATTCTGAAAAACGGCCCGGTAGCCCAGGTTAAACTGGGTGAAGAGTTGAATAAGATCGGTCGCGAAAAACAAAAGCAGTTTTTCAGTTATATGATCCACCTCATGGAACAAAGCATGCGCTTTTCCGCCCTCAATAAACACCAGGACCTCCTGCAGGAAAAAGAACAGGAGTTTACTGACAGGTTTTCCGGTCGTACTGGTTTTTTTCAACAGGAGGCTATAATCGGAGAGTTGGAAAAAGGCATTTATTACATTGAGAGAAATGCTAATTTCAAAATGCTGTTTATGGCAATGACCATTAAATTCTACCACATCATTAAATACAATTCCCTAATTTTGATAAATTGAGCTTGTAGTTGCGGGATCAGAGTTTGTGGTTTGCCATAGTGAGAGAGTTTAATTTATAGCCATCATTCTCTTTATACAATTTCTCCTCCGGAGAATAATTCTGTTTGCAAAGGTTAATCCGATGCAATTCCGGCAAATTTCCGGAAACAGAATACGAATATCCCGCAAATCACTGTAAGCCATTGGTCGGATTAAAATTGTCCGGCAGTTATAACCATTTAATTATCAATAATATGGGTTGTTCTAGCTGTGGCACAGCAACGGGGGGGAAACCCAGTGGATGTAAAAGCAATGGCGGCTGTAGTTCCGGCGGGTGCAACCGGATGAACGTTCATGACTGGCTTGCCAATCTACCATTTTCAGATCCTGAAGGCTCCTGCCGGATTGTTGAAATCAGTTTTAATAATGGTAGTCGTAAAGAATTTTACAGGAATAACAGCCTGCAGCAGTATAGCAAAGGCGACCTGGTTACGGTCGAAGGAGTTAGTGGATTTGATGTAGGAACCGTCAGTCTGTCAGGCGAACTGGTTAGGCTCCAGATGAAAAAAAGAAGGGTATCCGAAGATTCTGCTGAAATAAAAAAAATCCTTCGCCGCTCTACCGATACGGATCTTCAGAAATGGAGAGAGAATAAAGACAGGGAAGCTGATGCTGTTATCAGGTCAAGAGCAATTTCACGGCAGCTTAAACTTGATATGAAGATCTGTGAAGTTGAAATCCAGGCTGACGGCAGAAAAGCTACTTTTTTTTATACTGCTGATGACCGTGTTGATTTCAGGGAACTGATAAAAATTTATGCTTCAGAGTTCAGGGTAAAGGTTGAAATGAAGCAAATCGGAGCCCGCCAGGAATCAGGCAAAGTGGGTGGCATTGGAAGCTGCGGTCGTGAACTGTGTTGCAGCAGCTGGCTTACGGATTTCAAAAGCGTTACTACCACCATTGCACGCTACCAGAACCTTAGTATAAACCAGGCTAAGCTTAGCGGTCAGTGCGGGCGTTTGAAATGCTGTCTGAACTACGAGCTGGATACCTATCTGGACGCGCTTCAGCATTTCCCCGAAAATGCTGAAACCCTTGAAACGCTAAAGGGCAATGCTTAACTTGTAAAAAAAGATATCTTCAAAAGCCTGATGTGGTATACCCTCCCCGACAGCAACAGGCAATACCCGCTCACTATTGAAACTGTTCGCAAAATCAGAGGTCTTAATATGAAAGGCACAAAAGCCGACGACCTTGAAGTGGCTGATTTACTGCAACAGGGCAAAGTGAAGGTAGAAGAACCCCAATTCGTTGATGTAGTAGGCCAGATAAGCCTTCGCACGCTCGAGCGTAATACCCAGAAGAGAAAACAAAGGGAAAGACAGGACCGCCAGGATAAACAGCAACCCGGACCTCAGGGTCAGAACAAAGATTTTCCGAAAAGGGATAACAGGGAGAATAATAAAGATCGTGAAAGGCCAAGACCAAATATTCCTCCACCTTCACGCAGACCACCGCCAAAAAAATAATTATTTCAGGCCGCCTGGGATGAGAGCTTTATGAAATCAACTCCTGATGGTTCTCAGAGATATGCCAATAGCCCCTAAATACAGGACCAAAATAATAAGGACAATTCTCTTCATCTCTGTCTTATTTATTTTGTGGATTATCGCTGCTCCTGGTTGTATGACATTCCAGATCACAGATTCAAAAGCAAAAGAAGACTTCAGGAAAAAAGGCCTTATTTTAAAAACAGGAAATCTCCAGATAGGCAAGAGAGATATATATTATACTTCTGTCGGCAATGACAGTTTACCAACGCTTTTTTTTATTCACGGATCACCGGGTACATGGAGCGCGTTCAGTGAATATATGGAAGACCCTGAAATGCTCTATCATTTCAGAATGATTGCATTCGACAGACCAGGCTTCGGTTATAGTAAGAAAGGCGGTGCTCTAAACCTCGCCGATCAATCGGCCCTGTTATTACCTGTAATAATGCATTTTAAAAACGGCCAGCCGGTATACCTTGCAGGACATTCACTCGGAGCACCACTGGCATTAAAAATGGCTGCCGATAAACCCGGATATTTTTCTGCTATCGGCCTGATCTCAACTCCGGTGGATCCTGCGCTTGAAGATAAAGAGTCCTGGCGCCGGTTCATGAATCACGCACCATTAAAATATCTTTTGCCCGGTGCATTCCGGCCGAGCAATACCGAACTTGTATATTTTAAGAAAGATATTATTGAGCTGAGTAAAGAACTTGATAAAGTGAATTGTAAAGTAATGCTGATTCACGGTGCCGAAGATCAATGGGTACCCGTTGGCAACATTGATTTTGCAATAAAAAAACTTACACATGCAGCCAAAATAGATACTGTTATTATCCAGGGTGCAAATCATTTCGTTCCCTTCACAAAAAAGAAGGAAGTAAAAGCTGCACTGATCAAAATGATTGACAGCAGTTCGCTTAAAAACTGATGCCTATCGAAGCGCTTTATAAATCGCTTCATGAATATTACTTCGCACATTCATCTTCAATAATTTACTCCTTCCATCAGGATACACCCTGTTGGAAAGGAAAACATAAATCAACTGATAGCGGGGATCAGCCCACACACAGGTTCCGGTAAATCCGGTATGACCGAAAGTAAGCGGTGAGGCGCTGAGTGTTGGATAAGGTTCGGGTCTTGTGGCATTATCTTTCTCAGGCTTATCAAAGCCCAGCCCACGCCGGCTGATATCGCTTGAATATGCAGTAAACTTTTCGATCGTACTATCAGATAGTAACCGTATTCCATTCATCTTGCCTTTGTTGAGCAGCAGCTGCATCAGCACGGCAATATCATAGGCATCACTGAATAAACCGGCATGGCCACTCACACCACCAAACATTGCTGCGCAAGGGTCATGTACATAACCCCTTATTAGCTGGTTGCGGAATACAGTCTCTCGTTCTGTAGGGGCAATTCTTGAGGGATCAAACCGATTCCTTGGCTTGAATCCTGCAGAAACAAGACCTAATGGCTGATAAAATTCTTTCATCACATACTGATCAAGTGTGAGGCCGCTGATCTCCTCCACTATCTTACCCAGAAAAATAAAATCATTATCGCTGTATATATATTTTCCTGGTTTTTCGAGAGGACTTGTAAGAATTCTTTTTCGAATCGTATCGAGCCATTGTTTCTCCATGTACATACTATCGGCTACGGGTACCTGATAAATTTCGTCGGGTGTCTTTGAAAAAATTCCGGGAAATGCTTTTCCTGAAACAGGATCAATAGTTTCCTGATAAAAGGGAATATATGCTTTCAATCTTGCCTGGTGCAGAAGGATATCCTCAATTATAAGGTTTGCCTTATCAGTGCCTCTGACCCAGGGCAGATAATCGCCGAGCTTTTTTTCCAGTTTAAGTTTCCCCTGATCATAAAGCCGCATCACCGATAATGTAGTAGCGCAGATTTTTGTAACGGAAGCCATATCATACAGGCTTTCCAGGCCTACAGCTTCAGTGCTGTCGTAAGTATAATATCCAAAATTTTTATAGTAGGCGAGCCTGCCGTTTTTTGCAACCAGTATCACACATCCCGGCGTTGCCTGCTCTCGTATCGCATCTTCAGCAAGGGAATCTATTGTGGTTAACATATCGGGGGCAATGCCCAGAACAAACGGATCAGCCGGGGGTAATAAAGAAAATCCAAGACCCGTACCTGATGGCAGATTTTCACAAACGGTTACCGGGAGTTTTCCTTTTGGAGTGACCCTGCCATTTAATATATCTGCAGCAACATCGTGGGTTACCGGCTCATCTTCATAACAAACAACAATATTTTTATTCTGGCAGAAAAATTTTATCGTGTAGGGATTGGCGAATACGAACAAAACTGAATTTCTCTCTGTACCGATCCTGCGGATCAGTTCAACAGCAGCTTCGCTGATCCCGAAATTATTTGCTGGAAACCTGGTGGCCCGGTGCAGACTGATTACAACAGACCGGTAACCCCTGCCCAGCTTTTCAAGCAAAGGAACAATGTCAGCCGACGGCTGTTTAAAACTGAAATGAAAAACATCTGCATTATAATCGCGGCGCAGTCTTTTTGAAAACGCGTTGTCAGTTTCAGTGCCAACTGAAACAAGCGCTACTTTATTGTTTAATGAAACCGGCAGGGGAAATGCTGTTGAGTCGTCATAACGTGCCAGTGTAACCGCATTTTCGGCAATCAGTTGCCGCATAGCATGTGACCTGGAATTAAGATCTTTTGTAAGCGAAGCAGTGTTTGTCAATGAAAGTTTATTCAGGCCAAGCTGGTATTTGGCGTGCAGCACTTTCTTTACATGAACATCCACCAGTTCCATGCTGAGTTTCTTCTTCCTGATGGCATCTTTTATTTTCTGCAACACCACCGGTACATCGCCAGGCAAACAAAGCATATCGTTGCCTGCAATAAGGGATTCAACAGCGGCCAACCCGTCAGGATAATATTTTGCAACACCTTTCATCTCCAGCGCATCGGTAAAAGTCAACCCTTTAAAACCCATTTCATCGCGTAATAATCCGGTCACAGTTTTCTGTGAAATAGATGTTGCCCTGTTTTCTGAATTGTCAATTACCGGAATATATAAATGCGCAATCATTGCGCTTCCAACGCCGGCATCAAACAACGCCTTGAAGGGATAGAGTTCCAGGGAATCAAGCTGCGGTTTTGTTTTATTGATTACGGGAAGATCATAATGAGAATCCACAGCAACATCTCCATGACCAGGGAAATGTTTGGCGCAGGCAAGAATTCCTGCATCCTGCATCCCGCGCATATAAGCAATCCCATGAGCAGCAACCCGGTATTTATCTTCACCAAATGAACGGTCGTTGATAACCGGATTATCAGGGTTATTATTTATATCCACCACGGGAGCATAATTCACCTGTATACCCATACGACGACATTGCTCTCCCACCCACCTTCCATAATTGTAGATAAGTCTCGAATCCTGAACAGCGCCCATCATCATCTGCCTTGGTAATCCCTCTACGCTATCCAGCCTCATGCCCAATCCATTTTCACCATCAATAGAAATCATCACCGGAGTTTTCGCCAGCAGTTGAAACTCATTTACAAGACCAGCCTGTTTAACAGGAGCTCCCTGGAAAAGACAGATACCTCCGACATTATATTGGGCAACTGCATTACGCACCTGTTCGTCATAAAAAGTAATTTCTCTTGTGCGGGTATTGATTGAAGAAAGTCTTACAATCATGAGTTGCGTAATCCGTTCATCTTCAGACAAAGTGGAAAATACACTATCAACCCAGGCGTCTTCAGTCAAACTGCTGATCTTCTGAGATAGTGCCGGAAAAATCAACATGATACAGATAGAAATAAGCGGGATCTTTCTCTTCATACTCGGGCTTTCGATAATTCAACGTAATTTTACAGGCTCTCTAAAAATAAGAAGTTTTGCCAGACATCATACACTTATTGCCTGATAATATTGCCAATCAGATTGCAGCCGGAGAAGTAATTCAAAGGCCCGCAAGCGCTGTAAAAGAATTACTTGAAAATGCGGTTGACGCAGGCGCCTCACGCATAAAACTGATAATTCAGGATGCCGGAAAATCATTGGTGCAGGTTATAGATGATGGTAAAGGAATGAGTGAAACAGATGCGCGCATGTGCTTTGAAAGACATGCCACTTCAAAAATCAGCGGCATCGACGATCTTTTCCGCATCCGCACCATGGGGTTCAGAGGCGAAGCACTTGCTTCAATTGCTGCAGTAGCGCAGGTGGAATTAAAAACAAAAAGAACGGGTGATACACTTGGTACTTATATCGAAGTTGAAAACAGTGCTGTAAAAAAACAGGAACCCTGCTCCTGCCCCGAAGGCACCAATTTTTCAATGAAGAATTTGTTTTTTAATATTCCTGCACGCCGGAATTTTCTAAAAAGCAATGCCTCTGAGATGCGGCATATTGTTGACGAATTTATCCGGGTAGCACTCGCATTTCCCGAAATATTTTTTTCCCTTACAAGCAATGGTGAAGAAATTTTCCATCTGGAAAAAGGGACGGTAAAACACCGTATTCTTCAGATATTAGGAAATAACTATGCATCCAGACTCGTGCAGGTTGTTGAAAAAACAGATTACCTCGATATTTCAGGATTTGCAGGGAAGCCTGAAACCGGAAAAAAAACACGCGGAGATCAGTTCCTTTTTGTAAATAATCGTTATATAAGGAGCGCCTATCTTAATCATGCGATAATGAATGCTTATCAGGATATGCTTCCTGATGGCAGCTTCCCGATGTTTGTATTATTTATCGATCTTGATCCCTCACAGGTTGATATCAACGTACATCCCACAAAGCAGGAGATTAAATTTGAGGATGAAAAAATAATCTATGCATTTGTAAATGCGGCTGTAAAACATGCGCTCGCACAATCCAGTATCGCACCTTCACTTGATTTCGATCTGGATCCTGCCATACAACAGCTGGATGCCGTAAGCAAGCCTTTTACCGAGGCCCGCATCAATGAAGCAGCAGCCGGCAACCTCTTTAAAACTTTCACCCAGAAATACCAGGCTCACCGCGTTGAACCGGGTGGAAATTTCCGCGACCTGCAGCATTTTGTCCTGAAGCCAGGAGAGCCCTATCAACCAGGCCTGGGTTCTGACGGCGGTCAGTATCCTGATGATACACATTCCAATACAATTTCTGATAACTACCTGTTTGCTAAAAAAGCATCGTCGCGGTTATCTGTACACGACAATGTTCAGCCAATTCAGGTATTAAACAGCTATATTCTATTTGCAAGTGATGATGGCTTTATTATCGCTGACCAGCAGGCTGCTCATGAAAGAATTATTTTTGAACAGATTTCTGCAACATCATCATCCGGCACTGCTGTAACCCAGCAATTGTTATTTCCTGCCACACTTGAATTCAATCCGGCAGATGCAGCCATTTTTTCAGAAATTACCGTTGATCTGCTTGGGCTTGGATATAAAATTGAACCATTTGGAAAAATGACTTTTATACTTCAGGGAATACCTGCCGATCTCCCTGCAGGGCAGGAAAACACTATGATCGAAAATATTCTTGAACAATATAAAAACTTTAATCCTGAAATAAAGTGTACTAAAAGAGAAAAACTTTTACGCACAATTGCCACAGCACGTAGCATAAAAAGCGGCACTCCCCTGGAAATTTCGGAGATGCAGGGACTGCTGATAAGTCTTGCCAAATGCCAAAATCCGGGAACTTCCCCCGCTGGTCAGGCGATATATGCAGAATGTAATGCGGGAATGATAGCGCGGCTGCTTGGCATCAGAAAATCCGGCACTAACGGTCTCTAATACCTGTTATAGATATCCACCAGAAATTCATCCATTTTCTTACGTATGGATGCGCCGGTCTGCCGGTGATTATTGATCATAAAAGAGAATACCAATGTCTTGCCTGAAGCAGTTATAAGGTATCCGCTCAGCGCATTTACGCCGGTTAAAGACCCGGTTTTTGCAAACAACTTATTTTTGAGTACCGGTGAATAAAGCTTCAGTGTACCACTACCGGCAGTAGGGAAAATCGCATTGATCCTTGCGGCTCCATATTCATTCTTCATTTTACTGAGAAGCCATACCATATCTTCCGGACTGAATAAATTATACCTGCTGAGGCCGCTTCCATCGACCCAGGTAGGAGTTTGAGGAAATCCTGCGAGATCATTTGCAAGTACCTTTCTGATCATATCAGTTTCATTCATTTTTCCCGATTGCTCTAATGCAGCCATCAACAATGCCTGCTCAGCAAAAAAATTATCGCTGTTGTACATCATCGCTTTCAACATCGAGTCCGAAGGAACTGAATGGATGGTTTGCAGACTCTTGCCGGAATTTGAAAATGATTTTTCTGTTTCAGGCAGCAGTCTGAGCTCACGATGAATTGTGTCCTTCAGCAGCTCAATCGCTGTAGCAGTTCCATTGGTGATGAAGGGAACATCACGGTATACTTCTTTAATACCACCTTCATTGATAGTAAATGAATTGGAAAACTGATCCCGTCTCACAGTTAAGCTGCCCGATAGATCAGGTTTACCAAATTCAACAGGCCAGTTGATTTCAGGATCAGAATAAATAAACCTGTCGATTGTATCGGCGGCGGTCTGAGGATTTTCTTTTTTTGAAATAGCCTGGTGCCAGCGGATGGTATTTCCATACACCGGAAATATGCTTCGTTCAGGCATATAGTCATCACTGAAGTCATCCCAGTTCCAGCCTTTACCGTATACCTTTGTATCCCAGCCGGCAGTTGAAATATAAACAGGTTTACTGACTGATTTTAAAAAATCAACTACGGTCTGGGTTTTGAAATCAGGGTGCAGAAATGTTGGATCTCCGGTTGGATATATTATGATTGCTGTATCAGCATCAACCCATCGCAGCGCTTTTAAAGAATCACCGAAGTATTTCATCGCGACATAACATGTCACAATCTTTGTATTGCTTGCAGGTACAAAGTATTTTGATTCCTGATAACCGAAGATCTTATTTCCGGTTGCCGGATCCAGAACCAATAGGCCGGTATGTGCATTCAACAGGATACTATCGCCGGCGAGGGGAACATATCTTACAGATTTTGACTGTTTAGCTGAGGAACAGGAACCCATGACAAACAAAACTGCAATAAGCGATATTAAGAAGCTGCTTTTACTCATCGGCAGGCATTTTGGCAAGGGGTTTCTCTTATGAAAAGTATCACAACTCAGCTTCTTTCCTGAGCCCGCAACCAGCGCTCCGGAATTTCATTACTGCTGACAAGTATATAATCCTGATAAGAACAGGCGATATATGTTTTATCCGGTAACTGCATCCACCAGCGACCGGTTTTCTTACTCTGCAGAAAAACCGTGTCCACTTCTGCAAAAGCTGTATGAAACTCAATGAAATTTTCCCGCTCAGTCAGCAGTGCTTCAGAGATTCCTTTATGCCTGCCATCAATAAAATACCAGAGCATCTGTGCAATCTGTTTTGCTGTCAATTGCTGCACATCACTCTCCACTGCATATCCATAAAACCCCATCGTACTGAGATTGGGACTCATCCCTGCAAATCTTGAAAGGGTACAAACTTCTTCACCAGATAAACCATTTGGAGAAGTATAGTTGGATAGCGCTGATGCATACTGCAAAGCAGCGATATCAAAACTCACCAGTGCCGAACTCCGGATCACCGGTTCCATTTCCTCAATATTTTCTTTAACGGAGCCGACCCGGAAACAATCAAACCGGAGCTTATCCATTGTTTCCAGCATTTGCGGATTTACAAAATAACTCTGAAACCCGATATGATTATAATGCCTGATATAATTGGGCTCACCGGTAAGCATCTCCATCAGAAAATTCATGCTTTTCAGCGGACTCTCCATTTTAAGATTGATGAGCGAGTCAATTGCCGTGGCTTCAATTATTTTGTTGAGGTACCTGTAAGCTTCATATTGAGCCAGGGTAAGATCATGTGAACAACCGAGGATCAGAATTGTTTTACCGGCACGGATAAGTTCTGCAACCACGGTTTTCAATGCCGCATAAGTATCATTCAATGTAGCACCGGTACGGATATTTCCTGCATCAGCGAGGCGAACATTGGGATGCCAGTAATACAATGAATAAAACTGATGCCTGATCGCATTCGGCGCAGCATTATCAAAACGCCCCGCACTGCTGCCTCTTTCTTCTCCGCATCCAAGTAACACGATATCTATATCTTCCAGGTCAGGGAAATCTTCCTCATATACACGGATATTTCTGCCGATCTGTCCATCCATATAACCTTCGTCATGCGAAAGTTCGTCCAGGTTCAACGGTGAAAGAAAATCAGTAATATTAAACTGGTCGCTCATAGCGGCAAATTTCAGACAAACCTAAACCTTTCGTATATAAAACAACTCATAAAAAACCCACAAAGTTGAACCTTGCTGTGTAAAACAACCGAAAGAGCCGATTCATTATCTTTGCCGGATGGAAGATATTCTGCAACAGATTGAAACATACAGGCAGGAAATTACAGCTGCCGAATTGGATGATCCTGACAAACTGGAAGCTTTCCGCATCCGGTTTCTTGGTGCTAAAGGAGTTGTTAAAAACCTTATGGGCAGCATGAAAGATGTGCCTGCTGAAAACAAAAAATCATTCGGACAAATACTGAATGGATTCAAACAGCTTGCGGAAGAAAAATATGCCTCCATAAAAGTACAGTCAGCAGAAATTCCTGTGTCCGGAAAGTCGGATGTTGATTACAGTCTTCCAGGTGATCCGGTTCCTGTCGGAAGCAGGCATCCGATAACGTTGATGCGCAACCGTATTGTTTCTATATTTCAGCGGTTGGGATTTGCAGTTGCCGAAGGGCCCGAAATAGAAGACGACTGGCATAATTTTACTGCACTCAACCTTGATGAAAACCATCCTGCGCGCGACATGCAGGATACTTTTTATCTTTCAAAAAATCCGGACTGGCTGCTGCGCACGCATACCAGTAATGTTCAGATAAGGGAAATGGAAAAAGGTAAACTACCTATCCGCATCATCTGCCCGGGAAGGGTTTACAGGAATGAAACAGTGAGCGCGCGTTCCCATTGTTTTTTTCACCAGGTAGAAGGTTTATATATAGCAGAAGAAGTTTCATTCGCCGATCTGAAACAAACACTGTATTTTTTTGTAAAGGAAATGTTTGGTGAAGATGTGCGGATACGTTTCAGGCCGAGTTATTTTCCCTTCACCGAACCAAGTGCTGAAATGGATATCAGCTGCCTTTTATGCAATGGAGCAGGTTGCGCTGTATGTAAGCGAACCGGGTGGCTTGAAATCCTTGGCTGTGGTATGGTTCATCCGCAGGTTCTGGAAAACTGCAAAATAGACTCAGTGAAATATTCCGGTTTTGCATTTGGCATGGGTATCGAAAGACCGGCATTGCTGAAATATGGTATTACAGATATCCGCCTCTTCAGCGAAAACGATGTTCGGTTTCTGCGACAGTTTACTGCAGCGACCTGATTTTTTCAGATCTGATTTTTTTCAATGAGCCAAATGATCCGGACAGTTATTGTTTGCGGCGCAGGTACCATGGGTAGTGGTATCGCCTACACCTCCGCATTATATGGGTACCCGACTGTTTTATATGACATCAGCAATTCAACACTCAACCAGGCCCGTTTGTCGATCCTGAAACAGTTAGAGCAGCAGGAACAAAAAGGGAAAATTTCCCGGGAGAAAAAAGAATCTGTAATCAGTCTGCTTCATATTACGGACTTTATATCAGAATGTAAAGGCGACCTTGTTATTGAAGCTATTGCGGAAATTCCTGATCTTAAAGCCAGATTTTTTGAACAGGTTTCAGAACTCAACAATGCCGATACCATCTTTGCCACAAATACTTCCTCATTATCAGTTACAAAAATCGGGAATGCAATTGCCGACCCTTCCAGGTTTTGCGGACTGCATTTTTTCAACCCTGCGCCGGTTATGAAGCTTGTCGAAATTTTTCAGACAGAAAAAACCGATGCCGCCGTTATAGCTGCTGTTTTTGATTTCGCAGTCTCCCTGAACAAAACTGCCGTGATTTGTAAAGATTCTCCCGGTTTTATTGTGAACAGAGTAGCGCGGCATTTCTATCTTGAATCTTTAAAACTCGCTGAAGAAAATGCAGCCAGCCCTGAACAAATAGATTTGTTACTTGAAAATACCGGATTCAAAATGGGGCCATTCCGGCTGATGGATCTTATAGGCAATGATATTAACCTGGCTGTAACCAAAGCACTTTATGAGTCCTTTGATAATGCCATCCGCTTCAGACCATCAGCTCTGCAGGAACGCAAAGTTGAAAATGGCGAACTTGGCAGAAAAACCGGAAAAGGATATTATAATTATGATTCGGATAAACAAAACTGAATGGCAAATAATTTCCGGAAGATATGGTAGATAAAAAAGCCGCGACAATTCTGGTAACGGGTGGCACCGGCCTGCTCGGAAGTTATCTGCTAAGGGAACTGACAAATAAAGGAGATACTGTAAAAGCCATTTATCGCTCTCTTATTCCCCAATGGCTGGAGCTTCCGGCGAATGCACAGGTTGATTGGATAAAAGGAGAAATTGATGATATACTATTTCTGGAAGATGTGCTGGAGGGAGTTAACGAAGTATACCATTGTGCCGGTCTGGTTTCGTTTAACCCTTCCCGTAAAGACGAACTATTAAAAGTGAATGTGGAAGGAACCGCCAATATGGTTAATGCTTCGCTTGCCAGAGGCGTGAAAAAGTTTGTACATGTGAGTTCGGTTTCAGCACTGGGCAGGAAGAGGGATCATATGACCGTGCATGAAGATGTGAAATGGGATGATGAATCGGGTTTGTCGGCCTACGGAAATTCAAAACACCTTGCTGAACTTGAAGTATGGCGTGGTATGAGTGAAGGTATGGAAGCTGTTATAGTAAATCCAACGGTGATACTGGGTTATGCAGGCTGGGAAAAAGGATCGGCAGCTACATTTAAAAATGCATGGGATGAATTTCCATGGTATAGTGGTGGTACAGGAGGTTTTGTTGATGCGGCTGATGTTGCGAGGGCCATGCACCTTTTAATGAAAAGTGATATTACCGGCGAACGGTTTATTTTATCTGCAGAAAACTGGGCCTACCGCGATCTCTTTAACGCGATGGCGAAAGGCTTTCAGAAAAAACCACCGCACCTGAAGGCTACTAAGTTTCTGGGAGGAATTGTGTGGAGGCTTGAAGCAATAAAGAAAATATTTACCGGTAAAGATCCACTGCTGACAAAGGATACTGCTGAAATCGCTCAGCTTCATGTCAATTTCAATTCGGAAAAAATTAAAAAATATTTACCTGGTTTCAGTTTCCGGCCGCTGGCAGAAACAATTAACCTTTATTGCAGTGAATATTTGGTTAAAATGAAATCATCAGGCAATATTTAAAGGTCTTGCGGGTTATTTTCAGATATGCGTCTAAAATCAGTATTGACATTAATTGCATGGTTTTTTTTCGGCCATGTATTTGCTCAAACTTTCACAGTTACGGGAAAGATAACGGACAAAGCAACCGGCAATCCGCTGCAGGGAGCCTCAGTATTTTGCCAGAATACTACTTTCGGAACAGCTACCGGAGCAGCTGGTGATTTTATTCTTTATCTGCCCAACGGAGGATATGATCTGGTTATTTCATTCAGCGGATTTGAAACATACAGTCAGCGAATAAACGCATCAACAGAAAATATCAACTCACTGGCAATAGCTCTTAAACAAAAAGATAAAAGCCTTGAAGAGGTATCCATTACCGTTACCAATGAAGTAAAGGATGGATGGGTCAAATACGGTGAATTTTTTAAAGATCAGTTTATTGGAATGACGGAAAATAGCCAGAAATGTGTGATCGAAAACCCCGATGCATTAAAGTTTTTTTTCAGCAAAAAAAAGAACCGCCTGAAGGTAAGTTCTAAGGAAGATATCCGCATCACCAATAAGGCCCTCGGATATACCATCAGGTATCAGCTGGATTCCTTTATTCATGAATATGGAACCGGCCTAACCCAAACAACAGGTATTCCTTTTTTCGAAGAACTGCATGGTTCAGAAGAGGACAGTCTGGCCTGGGAGAAAAACCGTGAGAAAGCCTATTATGGATCGGTACTTCATTTTATGCGCTGTTATTATGACAGCACACTCGGTGAAAATGGCTACAAACTTGAACTTGTGAATTCCGGATCGGGGAAGACCCGTGGAGTAAATAATCCCTATGACTCTTCCTTTTTCCAGGTTGCCGACAATAATGATGTGGAGTTAAATTTCCCAGGGAAGCTGAGAGTTGCATACAAGGAGGAAAAGCCGGAAGCGAAATACCTTACATTAAATAAATTGTCACCGGGAACTACTATTCAGATTTCGATTGTAGATTTTGCAGATGCAATTACAATTGAACAGAATGGCTACTTCTACGATCAGAAGGATATTCTGTCACTGGGCTACTGGAGTTGGGAGAAGCTGGGCGATTTTCTTCCATACAATTATGAACCGAGGCAATAGAAGTGAGTTCAGCAATAAATCAAATGCATTGCCGGTAATGACTGAATTTATTTCTCCAGTCTTTTCAGGCGTTCCCAGATTTCCGGAATCCGTTTTATCCAGACCAGTTCCTTTTTCTTAATGTTCGCATCCTGTGCCGGTGTTCCAAAATAAATACTATCACTGTCGATGGAACCACCCAAGCCTGATTGGGCAAGAAGAACGGAGTTTTTGCCGATGGTGAGTGTCTTACTCACGCCAACCTGGCCCCATAGTATAACACCATCTTCAATATTAACTGCACCGGCAATACCAACCTGGGCGGCTATCAGGCAATTTTTTCCAATCACAGTATCATGACCAATATGGACCATATTATCAATACGGGTGCCTTTCCCGATAATTGTAAAACTGGTAACTCCGCGATCTATTGTACAGGCCGCACCAATTTCCACATCGTCATCAATCAATACTGATCCGCAACTTTCCATTTTTTTATACCAGACTTCCCGCTTCTTGTCGGTATTATAATAAAAAGCATCAGAGCCGATTACTGTTCCAGCCTGTATGATGACCCGGTCACCAATAGTAGTATGATCAAGTATTGTAACCTGCGGATGAATGATACAGTCACTCCCGATAGTCACATGATGTCCGATAACAGCGCCCGGAGAGATCACCGTTCTCTCGCCGACTTTCACAGTATCGCTTATTGGTTTTGTAAGTGGTTCAAATGGCCTGAAGTGTTTTACTATTGTGAGATAAGCCTCAAATGGTTTTTCAACAACCAGTAAGGCCTTGCCGTCAGGGAAGTCAGCAACTGTATTGATAATAATAAATGTTGCCGCCGATTCGATGCATTTCGTGTAATACTTCGGATGATCCACAAATGCCAGGTCCCCACTTTCCACTTTATGTATTTCATTTATCCCCGTCACCAGGCCTTTTGTGTTTCCAATTAATTGTGCGCCTATCATTTCTGCGATCTCTGTCACCGGAACGGGAGTTGGAAATTTCATTTGTGTGCGGTTATTTTTGCAAAGGTAAGTTTTGCGATGCTGCAATTTCTTTCACAGGGATCATTAAAAAACCGTGAGTATTTAAACGTTGATGCATATGAAAGCAATCTGTCATTATTTTGTCGGCGAAATAAACTTGTCGGATCAGTAACAACATGAAGGCTCTCTTAAATTCTTCAGGGGAAGAAGCTCCTGTTCTTTCAGAAATTAACACCCCAAAAAAAAATGTGCATAAAAATTATTAAAATATTTTTCTGAATAGAAAAATTTATTTTTAATATTGTGGAGGGAAATTTTTATTTCCCGATACTTACTAACCCATTCATATAACAAAGCTCAGTGAATAACTGAGCTTTATTTTTTTAATCAAGTCCGGATAAGGCATTTTTCTGATTCTGTTTTTCATCTTCAATTTTAAAATGAAATTTTTATCTGCGCTAAATTGATTGTCTGAAACATTTGCCCAGCCTGCATTTTAACTCATCATCATTTATTTTATTCAGATAATATTCCTTTGTTTTCTTTTTTTAATACCGGAACATCAGTAGCATTTCAGGCTATGTTGATTTCATTTCATGTTTGAGAAAAATGCAAAATAGATCCTGACTTTGAGATTTTCATGAGCTACCACCTGCACACCATGTTTTACCGGAAGAGGCGATTTAAAGGTTTGAAGTCCTCATTAGGCGAGCTATTTGACTTACTTTGCAGAAAAATATCCGGATATGTTAAAGTCTATGACAGGCTATGGCAGAGCAGAACAACAGGTAAGAGGTAAGATATTCCTGATCGAGATCAGATCTCTGAACGGGAAACAGTTTGAAATGTTATTGAAGATCCCGCAATTGCTCAAGCCCTATGAATTCGAGATCAGAAATATTATTTCAGAAAAGCTGGTAAGGGGGAGTATAGAATGCATCATTACGCTTAAGCAGAACGGCGCTGTAAAGCCCGTAACGATAAATACCGAGCTTGCAAGGGCCTATTACCAGCCTTTGAAAGAGCTATCAGAAGAGTTGAACCTGGACCCTTCACAATTACTTGTCTCCATACTGAAACTTCCCGAAGTAATTACTCCCTCAACGGATGTTTTTAATGATGAAGAATGGAATGACTTCCAGGTGCTATTAAAAAGCGCTCTCAATGAAATCAATCAGCACAGGGTTGATGAGGGAATTTCTTTGGAGAAAGATTTATTGCTGAGGATTGAGAATATCGGGTTTCAGCAACAGGAAGTGATCAGGCAGGAACCAATGCGCCGGCAGAAAATCAGGGAAAACATACTCAAGCTACTGGATGAGCATGTAGGTGCTGAAAAAACTGATGTCAACCGGCTGGAACAGGAAATGATTTACTATATAGAAAAAATAGATATTTCTGAAGAGCAGGTGAGGCTGAAAAATCATTGCGAATATTTTAAAACTCTCCTGGCAGAGCCGGATGACGTGAAAGGAAAAAAATTGTCCTTTATACTTCAGGAGATCGGAAGAGAAATAAATACTACCGGTGCAAAAGCATATGATTCGGAAATTCAGAAATCAGTAGTTATGATGAAGGACGAGCTTGAAAAGGCAAAGGAACAGATACTGAACGTATTATAGCCAAATTCTGGTTCATAAGCACAAGCTGTAGTAATATTGCAGTTAAATCAGCCATCTTGAAATTCTATTCCACAGCGATTATTACCCTTCTTTTCCTGGTTTCGGGTTGTAACACTATTAGTATCTATGAAAAGAATGTGGCGGTCCCGGCTCAGAAATGGACCTATGATTTCAAACCGGAAATCGAGTTCGATATCACAGATACCACTTCGTTCTATAATATCTTTTTTGTGTTCCGGCATACCGATGAATTCGGCTGGAATAATGTTTGGGTGAAAGCGACCAGTAAAGCCCCCGGCGATTCGGTGAGTTCAACTGAGCAATTTGATTTTCCTCTCACAAGCCAAAACAAGTGGACGGCCTCGGGCATGGATGATATCTTTGAACACCGCATTCTGTTTTATAACGGACCTGTAAAATTCAGGCGTTCGGGAAAGTATGTTATGAAACTTGAACATGTGATGCGTGAGAATCCACTTCCGCATGTT
>JAATGW010000222.1 GCA_015654495.1 Chitinophagales bacterium | reverse complement strand
ATGGTGAAGAAGATCGATGAAAGCGTGGTTGGTCTGGCAAAAACGGAAAGAGAAGGCGCCTGGAGGGAGATGGCAAGACAGGTGGCGCATGAGATCAAGAACCCGCTGACGCCAATGAAACTCAGCATACAGTATCTGCAAAAAGCGATTGACAGTAATGCGCCAAATGTAAAAGAGCTTTCAGCAAATGTTGCAAAAACCCTGATTGAACAGATAGAACATTTGTCCAAGATTGCTGCAGAGTTTTCCCAGTTTGCCAATATCGGAAATACAAAAAATGAAGAATTTGATCTGCATGAAATTTTGTATTCGCTGGTATCGCTGTTAGGCATGAATGAAAATGTGCAGATCAGCTGGAATCCGCTTGGCGAAACCCTTATGATTGATGCCGATAAAACCCAGATCAACAGGCTCTTTACCAACCTGCTTCAGAATGCAATTGAAGCCATCCCTGATAATAAAAACGGGCATATACTGATTGAAGAAGTAATTAATGATTCAAATGTACTTGTGAGTATAAAAGATAACGGAACTGGCATACCCGAAGAAACCCAGGGGAAAATATTTACTCCGAATTTTACAACTAAAACTTCCGGCACCGGTCTTGGGCTTGCCATGTGCAAGGGTATAGTGGAAAAGGCAAAAGGTGAAATATGGTTTGAAACACAGGTGGGGGCAGGAACTACTTTTTATGTAAAGCTTCCTCTCACAACGTTAAACGTTCAACGTTCAACGTTTAACGTGCCTTAGCTTTTCTCGTTTCTGCCAGGTAGTTTTCAAATTGGCCGAGTGTAAAGCTGCTGAGGTTTTTTTCAGGAGTAAGAAAACTTTTCTGAGCGGCAAGTACTCCATAGCGGATATCGTTATAGCCGTCAATATGGTGTGCATCGGGGTCTATTGAAATCATCGCTCCTTTTTCAAGGGCTTTATTTATCCATGACCAGTCGATATCGAGCCGGCGTGGATGTGCATTCAGTTCGATCACTACCCTGTTTTTTACGCATGCATCAATGATCTGTTCGTGATCAACAGGGTAACCGTTGCGGCTCAGTAGTAAACGCCCGGTCATATGTCCGAGTATTGTGGTATAGGGATTCTCAATTGCACGAAGCAGACGCATCATTGCTTTTTCCTGGGTCATTTTGAGGTTGGAATGTACTGAAGCAATTATGAGATCAAATGTTGCGAGCACAGCATCGGAATAATCCAGGGAACCGTCATTGAGAATATCGCTTTCAATGCTTTTAAAAATCTTAAAGGGCTTCAAACGATTATTGAGATCTTCAATCTGCAGATGCTGTTCCCTTACCCTCTCTTCTGAAAGTCCTTTTGCATAAAAAGCCGTTTTGCTGTGATCGCTGATCACGAGGTATTCAAAACCTCTATCCATGCAGGCTTTCGCCATTTCTTCAAGGCTGTTGCTGCCATCACTCCAGGTACTGTGGCTGTGAATGACTGCCCTGATATCCGCAGTTTGTATGGGATCTGCTGCCGGAGTTTTTGCAATCTGTTCCAGGATATCTGCATTTTCCCTTCTGAATGAAGGAATAAAAGAATAGCCGAGGCTTTCAAATATTTTTTCTTCACTTGATTTGTCCACTGTTTTACCTTCATTCTTTTTCTGCCATGCGTCCAGGAATCCGGGGCCTGAGCTGCTTTCGATTAATAAAGGAAAAAACTCATCTGCGAGGCAGTGGCGGAAATATACCTGTATGTTTTCGGGTGACCTCAACTGTGAGTTGTCAGGAGAGCTGGCTACAGTTTCGTATCCGTTTTTCTCAAATAAATCGGTTAGCTCGGCTGACGCAATAGTGGTAATCCATTCCAGTTTTTCTATAACGGGCAGCTGTCGCCGGTAGGCGCCGATGGTTTCTGTTTTGCATGCCGGAAATGAGGACATCAGCCGAGCAGTAATTTCTTCAGTATAGGTGCTGATTTCGGACCAGAGGAAATGGCCCTGGCTTTTCATATAGAACTCAATTGCGTCAGCCACATTTTGCTGGGTTTTTTCTCCGAAACCCTTGAAAAGCATAAGCCGGTTTTCCTGGCAGGCATAGAGGAGCTCACCCAGACTTTCAATTTCCATTTCCTTCCAGATCACTGCAATTTTTTTTGGTCCGAGCCCTTTGATATGAAGCATTTCAAGAATTCCTGCCGGCGTTTTTGCAAGTAATTCTTCCAGTACAGACATTTTTCCGGTATCCAGAATTTCGAGAACTTTTTTTCCTGAAGAGTCACCGATGCCTTTTACTGAAAATATTTTTTCTCGTGGCATCTCATTCAGTTGAACAGATAATTGTTCAATGGTGTAAGCAGCTATTGAATATGATTTCGATTTGAATGAGTTTTCACCGTGGATATCCATCACTTTTGAAAGAAGACTGAACTGATCCGCAATTGCATAATTATCCATCAGAAAAGAAATTTGATCGGTCTGAAAATAGAATAACAAGGTAAGATTTAACACAGATCAGATTTCTGTAAGCCTGATTTTTTTTGAGCAGAAGCTTGCACCAAAAATATTTTATAAAAATGAAAAGCCATTTTGGCGGAAATAAATGCAGGAATTGGAGGCAAAAAAATAAATAAAAAAACTTTCAGGACAGGCCCGGATTTCGTCGATTCTGCGCTCCATTTGAGCTTCGGAATCCTGAATCAGCGGAAAACGAAGGGTGGTTGTTAAGACATTATTCTTCACCTTTTGAGCGAAATGCGGTTGAATTTTTCCGGATATTTTTTCGCTGAAATAATGTTTGATAAAAAAATATTTCGAAAAAAAAATTAAGATTCAGAAAAAAACATAAGCAAAAAAAAGTCCCGCAATTGCGGGACTGTATTCAGTGTGAAGTGCGCACTGGGCGCATACTTGACTACTTTTTAGCTGCTTTCTTAGCTGCCTTTTTAGGAGCTTTTTTAGCTGCTTTCTTTGCTGCTTTTTTAGGAGCTGCTTTCTTTGCTGCTTTTTTAGGAGCCGCTTTCTTAGCTGCTTTTTTTGCTGCTTTTTTTGCAGTTGCCATGTGTTTCGAATTTAATGGTTTAGTAATAAATAACACCATAAAAATAGAAACACTTTTGTTTTTTACAAAAAAATTTTTTTTTGTAAGCTTTTTTTAGTTAGCCGGCAGCTTCAACTGAAGCAACAGAAACAATGGTCCTGTTATTTTTTGATTTCCTGAATTCCACTAAACCATCAGCAAGTGCAAACAAAGTGAAGTCTTTTCCAACGCCTACATTTTTACCAGGATGATAAACTGTACCGCGCTGACGAACGATGATGTTTCCGGTGATTGCAGACTGGCCGCCATAAATTTTTACACCGAGTCTTTTGCTCTGTGAATCGCGACCATTCTTTACACTGCCTTCACCTTTCTTATGTGCCATAACAATGAAGTTTAAATATTGGAAATACGCTTATGCGATTTTACCGATTTTGATCTGAGTATATAAAGTGCGGTGTCCCTTTTTTTTACGGAAACCTTTTCTTCTTTTCATTTTAAACGCGATCACTTTGTCGCCCTGGATATCACCAAGGATTTCTGCATTTACTTTTACAGTTACATCTTTGCCAAGTGCCAGCTTGCCATCATTGTCTGAAAGTAAAACTTCACTGAATTCCAATTTATCGCCGGCATTACCTTCAATATGGGGTACATAGAGTTCCTGGCCTTCGCTGACCCGGAATTGCTGACCGGCTATTTTT